>VXRC01000027.1 GCA_009838645.1 Gemmatimonadota bacterium
CCCCCACCTTTTTTTTAATTAAACGGCCCCCCCCGTTTACAACCCCGCTTATTCGGTGCGCCCGGTCCTTTTTTTAATATAGCCCGGGACGGGGCGGGGAGAGCTGGGCGGGGAGGTGATCGTCCAGACCTATTCGCAGGGCCATCACAGCGTCGCCAGCGCGCAGGCGCACGACTACGCGTCCTTTTACGCCCGGGAAATCAACGACCGCAAGGAACTGGGTTATCCGCCGTTCGGTCGCATGGTCGGGATCCTGTTCCAGGGGGAACGGGACGAATACGTGATGCGGGAGGCGCGCCGGTTCGCCGAGCTCATGCGGAAACAACCGGGAGGGATCAATATCCTGGGGCCCGCGCCCCCGGTGATTGCCCGGGTGCGCAACCAGTACCGCTGGCAGATCATCGCGCGGAGCAGCCATTCCGCGCGCCTGCGCGACGCCGTGCGGCAAGCCCGGATGCACTGGGAGCGCGCCGCCGACAGCCGGCGCGTTCATTTGAAAGTCGACGTGGATCCCGTGGGGCTGGTGTGATCGGAACTGGTCCGGCGGGAAGCCCCGGCGTAACGGGAAGCTCCGGCATAATGGGAAGCCCCTGCCGGCGGAGGGTGAAGGGCAGATGGCAACCAGTGTACGCGAAATAACCTGCAAGACGATCCTGACCCGAACGGGCGGCTTCCTGGAAGGCTATACCCACACCCTGCAGCCCTACGTCGGCTGCGTGTACCGGTGCCCCTACTGCTACGTGCAGGCCCTGCCCGTCCACCTCTACCACGGAGGGGCCTGGGGCGACTACGTGGACGTCAAGATCAACGCGCCCGAACGGCTCGAGGTCGAAATGGCCCGTCTGAAGAAGCGGGGCAAACCGGTGCGGATCTTCCTGAGTTCCGCCACGGACCCCTACCAGGGCGCCGAGTCCAAATACCGGATCACGCGCCAGTGCCTGGAGGTGTTCGCCGGCCTGCATCCGGACCGGCTCGTCGTGCAGACCCGAAGCCCCATGGTCCGCCGGGACTTCGACGTGTTGAAGCGTATCGAAGGGGTCGAATTGAACCTGACGCTCGAAACCCACGACGAGACCGTCCGCCGAAACCTCACGCCCCATGCCCCCACCGTGGCCTCGCGGCTCAAGACCCTCGACGCCGCCATGGAAACCGGGCTACCGGTCCGGGTCACGATCAGTCCCATGCTGCCCAACGACCCGGATACCTTCGTGGAAACGCTCCGGGACCGCTGCCACTCCGTGGTCGTGGATACGTATTTCGACGGGGACGGATCGGGCGGCATGCGGACCGAACGCCTCCAGGTGCAGGAGATGTACGAGCGGTTCGGTTACGGGGAATGGTACCGCCTCGGCGCCCATCACGCCTTGGTGGACGCGCTGGCGGCTTCCCTCGGCGCCGAACGCGTCGTGTACAGCAAGGAAGGGTTCAACCGGGCGGTCCGGGCCGCATCGACGGCCTGATCCGCATGGACCGCTCGATCCGGCCGGAACGTGACGGCAGGGTGGTCCGCATCGTCCGGGCCGCCGGCCGATCCACATTGTGATGGACAGACGAGGGTGTTCTGGTTATCATCTAACCTGCGATTTCGACTTCGTCACGTTCCCGCAGGAAGCTAAAGCAGGCCACCCCGACCCATGCCCAAGGTAACCGTAGCCGAGTTGCAGGACTTCATAGATGGCGTGCCCTACGTCCATGATCTCGGATTGCGGATCGTCGAGGTGGAGGACGGGATCTGCCGCGGCCGTCTGCCCTACCAACCCAGGTTCGCCCAGTCCTACAACCTCGTGCACGGCGGGGTGACGGCCTCCCTGGCCGATACCATGGCGTACATGGCCCACGCCACGCTGAACGGGATCACGCGGGACACGGTGACCACCAACCTGACGGTCACCTACCTCCATGCCGCCAGCGAGGAAGCCCTCAACGCCGAGGCCCGCGTCATCAAGAACGGCCGCAAGGTCCTTTACGGCGAAGTGGTGATCACCAACGACGCCGGGACCCGGGTCGCCCATGCCACGGTCACCTATCTCAGGCTGGATTACGAGCCGCGGAAGTAGGCGCCGCGACTGCATTACGAGCCGGGCGGACAGGCGCCGTTGCTACATTACGAACCGGTCGGACAGGCATCAACGCCTTACGCGAACCGGGCCAGTCCGTGCAGGGCGATGTCGTGCGAAGTTTCCCCCGTGGTGGCCAGGTCGGCCATGATCTCACCGATAACGCTGCAGAACTTGAACCCGTGGCCGGAGCAGGGCGAGGCGACGAATACGTTCTCATACTCCGGATGGGCGTCCAGGATGAAGTGGCCGTCGGCGGTGTTGGTGAAGGCGCAGACCTGCAGGCTCGTGGTGGGGCCCGACCCGTCGGGGAAGTAGCGTTCGGTGAATGACCGGAGCACGGCTTCGTCGCGGGGGTGGGTGGACCGGCCGATGCGGTCCATGTCGACATGCTCGTCCAGGTGATGATAGCGGCCGACCTTGAACCCCGGTACCCCGTGTACGGGTAGTCCGTAGTACCGGCCCTCGGCAACCTGGAGATTGAACACCGGGAACCGGTCCGGCTGAAAAAGTTCGAGTCGCTTCGGCTGAAACCAGCCCAGGACCTGGCGTTCCGGCTGTACCAGCCCATCCAGAGGTTTCACCACCTTGCCGATCCACGCGCCCGCGGTGATCACCAGCCGTTCCGCCGTGTAGGTCGATTTACCGGTCTTTACCGTGATGCCACGCCCGTCGGACGTCCAGTCCAGCACTGGTTCGCATCCGTGGATCTCGGCGCCCGTTTCCTGGGCCGCTACCACGTGGGCGACAATGCAGCGCTCGGGAAGGAGATAGCCGCCGTCCGTTTGAAACACGGCCATGATGTCCTCCGGCAACCGGTAGCCCGGAAACCGCCGGTTCACTTCCGCGCCCGTGAGAATCTCGTGGGGCAGGCCGTGCTCCTCGCAGGACGCCTTCGAGCCCTGGAAGACCCAGTCGTCCGCGGGGCCCGCGTCCAGCGCCCCCGTGATATGCAGCAGCCGCTCACTCGCCCTGTCCTCGATCTCACGCCACAACGCGTAGGCGCGCCGGAGCAGCGGTACGTAGGAAGGGTGTTCGGAGTAAGCCAGGCGGATGATGCGCGTCTGACCGTGGGAAGATCCGAGGTCGTGGGGGATGTTGAACTGTTCGAGTCCCAGTACCCGACAACCGCGGCGGGCAAGGTGCCAGGCCGTGGCGCTGCCCATGCCGCCCACGCCGATCACGATGACGTCGTATGAGGAGGATGGATGGGTCACGGATCAGACGCTCCAGGGCACACGCGCGGAGTCACGAAGGTGGGCTGAATATAGAGGCCGGTGCGTACCGAATCAAGTGGATCAAGGTCCACGAAACGACGGTTTCACCTGCCGCCGGGATAAAGAGCCTTGCCGATTCCCGTGGTCGTAAAGTATACTGAAACCGCAGGAACGCGAAGGGAATGCGAAGGGAATGCGAGAACAGGCAGGTTCCGGATTCGGGGCGACTTATGTCTCTGCGATCACTATCTCCCCTGGACGGCCGATATGGCGACCGGCTGCAGGGCCTTTCCTCCTACTTCTCCGAATGGGCGCTGATCAAGTACCGGCTGCACGTGGAGATCGAATGGCTGATCACCATGGCGGAGCGGCCCGAGATCGGGCACTTGCGCGCCTTTTCCGAAGAAGAGACCGGTTTCCTGCGGTCGCTGGTCCTGGATTTCACCGACGCGCAGGCCGAGCGGATCAAGGAAATCGAGCAGGAGACCCGCCATGACGTCAAGGCGGTGGAGTACTACGTACGGGAAGCCATTGCCGGGACCTCCGTGGAGGACGTCACCGAATCGGTCCATTTCTGTTGTACTTCCGAAGACATCAACAACCTCGCCTACGCCCTTATGCTCAGGGACGGGATCCAGCAGGAGTGGCTGCCCGGGAGCCAGGACCTGATCTCCGTCGCGGCCGCCCTCGTTGGCGAAACGGCGGACATACCGATGCTAAGCCACACCCACGGGCAGTCCGCCACGCCCACCACCGTCGGCAAGGAACTCGCCGTGTTCGTCGCCCGCTGGCGGCGCCAGCTCGACCAGGTCGCCCATAGTGAATACCTCGGCAAGTTCAACGGGGCGGTGGGAAACTACAACGCCCACCTCGTCGTGTATCCCGATGTGCCGTGGGAGGCCGTCGCGCGGCACTTCGTCGAGGACCGCCTCGGACTGACCTTCAATCCGATCACCATACAGATCGAGCCACACGACTACCTGGCGGAGCTTTTTCACCGGCTGATGCGCTTCAATACCGTGTTGCTCGACTTCGACCGGGACATGTGGTCGTACATTTCCCTGGGCTACTTTCGCCAGAAGGTGGTGGGGACCGAGACGGGTTCCTCGGTCATGCCCCACAAGGTGAACCCCATCGATTTCGAAAATTCAGAGGCCAACGTGGGCGTCAGCAACGCGCTGCTCGAACACCTGGCCGGGAAGCTGCAGATCTCGCGGCAGCAGCGCGACCTGAGCGACTCCTCCGCCCTGCGGAACGTCGGCGTGGCCATCGGCCACTCGCTGCTGGCGATCCATTCGGCCATCCAGGGCATGGGCCGCGTGGACGTGGATCGGGACGTGGTGAGCGCCGACCTCGACGGGGCCTGGGAGGTGCTGGCGGAAGCGGTGCAGATGGTCATGCGCAAGGCCGGCCACGAGAACCCCTACGAGCGGATGAAGGCGCTGACCCGGGGACAGGTCATTACGCAGGAGATCATGGAGGACCTGATCCGCGACCTGGACCTGCCGGACGACGACAAGCTTCGCCTGCTCGCCCTGACGCCCCCGGACTACGTCGGTCTCGCGCCGGTACTGGCCCGGCACATCGCCCGGGAGGGCGAGGACATCGTACCGGAAGGCGCGGCAGGCAAACAGGATGCTCCGGGCGCCGACGGAGAAGACGCCTGATCCCGATGCGCGTCTGTGAAACGTGCGCCCGCGAAATGCGCGTCTTCGAAACGCGCGCCTGCGAAAGCGATTCCTCAAGGTAATCCAGAACCCATCTCGGCTCCACCAATCCATGCCGTCTCTCCCCACGAATTTCGGTACCCTGGACTGGCTGATCGTCGCCGTGTACATGGCGGCCACCGTCGGCGTAGGCCTGTACATGAACCGGTACATCCGGGACATGGGGGACTACATCGTGGCGGGCCGGTCGCTCAAGTCGCGCCTGGCCGTGGCGACCATGATCGGGAGCGAGCTCGGGCTGGTGACGGTCATGTACTCGGCCCAGAAGGGGTTCACGGGCGGGTTCGCCGCCTTCCACATCGCGGTGATCGCCGGCGTCGTGACCTTCATCGTGGGCATGACGGGCTTCATCGTGGTGCCCCTGCGCCGCCTCGGCGTGATGACCATCCCGGAGTTCTATGAAAAGCGGTTCAGCCGGGGCGTGCGGGTCTTCGGCGGCCTGCTCCTCGCCTTCGCCGGCATCCTGAACATGGGCCTGTTCCTCAAGGCGGGCGCCCTGTTCGTGACGGGGCTGACCGGGCTGACCGATCCGGGCTCCGTCGCCGTGGTCATGACCGTCATGCTCGCGCTGGTGATCGCCTACACCATCATGGGCGGCATGGTCTCGGTGGTGATCACCGACTACATCCAGTTCGTGGTTCTCTCCTTCGGCATGATCCTCACCTGCGGCATGGCGGTATACGCCCTCGGCTGGCCGACCATCGTCGAAACCGTGGCTTCCGTCCACGGCGAGTCCGGCTTCAACCCCCTGCTCGAAGGCAGAGGCTTCGGCCCCTCCTACATCATGTGGATGATCTTCACGGCGGGCCTAGTATCCTGCGCCGTGTGGCAGACCTCGGTCATGCGCGCCTGCGCCGCCGAAAGCGTGGAAGTGGTGCGCCGGCTGTACCGGTGGTCTTCCATCGGCTTTCTCATCCGGTTCATGATCCCCCAGTTCCTCGGCATCTGCGCCCTCACGTTTTTCTTCAACAACCCCGAGTTCCGCGGGTTCTTCTTCGATGAAACCGGGTCGCCCACGGCCGACCCCACGATGACGCTGCAGGCCATGCCCCTCTTCCTGTCGCAGATACTGCCCACCGGCATCATCGGCCTCGTCGGCGCGGGGCTTCTGGCCGCCTTCATGTCGACCCACGACAGCTACCTGCTCTGCTGGGCGTCGGTGCTGACCCACGATGTCGTGGCACCCGCCACGAACGAGCGCCTGACCACCCGGTGGCGCCTGGCGCTGTCGCGCGTCTTCATCCTGGTGATCGGCTTGTTCCTTCTTGTATGGGGGCTCTGGTACGACCTGGGGCAGGACCTGTGGGACTACATGGCCGTGAGCGGCGCCATCTACTTCACCGGCGCCTTCACGCTGTTGCTGGCTGGACTGTACTGGAAACGGGCGAGCACTGTGGGAGCCTACCTGGCGCTTATCGCGGGCATCGGCGCCGTGGCGGGCCTCGGACCCGTGAACCAGGCGCTGGGGCTGGGCATGTACAAGAGTGACGAGATCGGGCTGGCCATCACCGCGCTGGCCCTGGTCCTCATGTTCGCCGGGTCGCTGGTGTTTCCGGATCGCCCCGACCGTCCGGACGGCTTGGACCGATTAGCCCGTCTTGAGCACCCGGCCCGCACGGACAATCCGGCTCGCCCGGCCCGGAAGGAGGAGACGTGATGGAATTCTGGAGCACGCTCTGGGCGGTGGTGTTTGTGCTTTGCCTACTGCTGTTCGCGGTAGTGGCCGTGTATGTCAGCGTAGGCGCCTTGGGAGATATCAGGGCGCTGTTTCGGAGGATGGGGAGGCGGGATGAAGAGGCGTAGACCATCCGGCCAGGCTGAGTGATACCTCAAAGGGGGTGTGCTAACCGCAGCCGCAGACCAGCGCCTTGCCCTCGGTGGCCTGCAGGCCTTCGGTTTCGTAGCCGTCTCTGATCCACCAGTCCAGACCGCCCATGAGTTCCTTCACGTTGAAACCCAGTCGCGCCATGTTGAGCGCGCCCTTGGTCGACGCGTTGCACCCGATGCCGTCGCAATAGGTCACGTAAAGGGTGCTTTTGTCCAGGTGGCCCGTGGTCTCCGGATCCATGGTCCGGTGAGGTATATTGACGGCACCGGGGATATGGCGTTCCGCATAGGCTTCCTCGGACCGTGCGTCCACTAAGACGACGTCCTTGCCCAGGGTGATGGATTCCCACAGGTCATAGGAATCGGTCTCGTATTTCAGCTTGTTCTCATAGTGTGCGATCTGGTCTTTCATGGGTCCTCCAGTAGGCTTGGGCCGTGGGGCCGGTTTTCCGACTTTCCAAAAATAGAAGTATCAAAATAGTCCCGGCACTACCAGTCTGCAAGCATTTCCGCCTGCCATCCTGGTCGGGCGGACAGGTCGTTCCAGCATGTCATATTTCTTGACTAATCTTCGTGATCGTTCCTTTAGTAACCCATGCTTGCCGTGCAGGCATGTCCGTTCCTTCGGTGTGCCCTCACCATCGATTCCTTAGTCGTTCAAGTCCACTTAGACATGGAGGCGGTCTAAGATTACCGCGAATACCAAAACCCTCAAAACCACCATCCAGTGGATCGGGCTGATCGCGGGTCCGCTGCTCGCGATCCTGCTCTACAGCCTGCTGCCCCACGCGTATCCGAACAGCGCGGGCGAGACGGTCGAGTTCTCGAACGCGGGCCGGGCCACGACGGCCCTGGCGGTGTGGATGGCGGTCTGGTGGATGACGGAGGCCGTTGAGCTATACGCCACGGCGCTCCTGCCGCTGGTTGCCCTTCCGATGACTGGCGCAGCGCCGGTGCGCGCGGCGGCCGCGCCTTACGCCCACGAGCTGATCTTCCTCTTCATGGGCGGCTTTCTCATTGCCCTGGCCATGCAGCGCTGGGGACTTCATCGGCGCATGGCCCTCAGGGCGCTGCGTGCGGCCGGCGACCATCCGGCGGGCATCGTGGCGTGCTTCATGGGTGTGACAGCCTTCTTCAGCATGTGGGTGTCCAACACGGCCACCGCGGTCATGATGCTGCCCATCGCGCTCAGCATTATCAGCCTGGTGGAGCAGGTGGAGCCCGGGACAAAGACGCGGCCTCATTTCGCCCTGTGCCTGCTCCTGGGCATCGCATACGCGGCGTCCATCGGCGGCATCGGCACGATCATCGGCACGCCCCCCAACGTCTTCCTCGCCTCCTTCATCCAGTCCAACCTCGGCCAGGAGATCAGCTTCGTGCGGTGGATGGGCGTGGGGCTTCCCCTGGTGGCCGTCTTCCTGCCGCTGGCCTGGCTGATGCTGACCCGGGTCCTGTATCCGCTGCGGGGCGAACGCATCGAAGGGAGCAGGGCAGTGACGGAAAGGGCCTACCAGGAACTGGGCGCCATGTCGCGGGGGGAAAGGATCGTCCTGGCGGTGTTCCTGCTCGCGGCCCTGTCGTGGATTACGAGGCCGCTGCTGGTGAACGTCCGGATCGGGGATATGCACCCGATGGCGGGCCTGTCCGATCCGGTCATCGCCATGGTCGCGGCCCTGATCCTGTTCGTCGTGCCGGTGGACGTGAAACGGCGGGTGTTCGTGATGAACTGGGAAACGGCATTGAAGCTCCCCTGGGGAATCCTCCTGCTCTTCGGAGGCGGACTCAGCCTGGCGGCGGCCATCCGGGTCAACGGCGTGGGGGAGTACATCGGGCACCAGCTGGGGATCCTGTCCGGCATCCCAGTTTTGCTGCTCGTCATGGCCGTCATCGCGCTGGTGATCTTCCTCACGGAACTGACCAGCAACACGGCCACCACGGCCACGTTCATCCCCATCCTGGCCGCCCTGGCGCCGGTATTCGACCTGCATCCCTTCATGCTGATCGTTCCCGCCGCCATCGCCGCCAGTTGCGCCTTCATGCTGCCGGTCGCCACGCCGCCCAACGCCATCGTCTTCGGGTCCGGCCACGTCACCATCCAGCAGATGATCCGAGCCGGGTTCTGGCTGAACCTGGCCGGCGTCGTCCTAATTACCCTACTCGTATATACGGTGATGATACGGATGTTGGGTGTTTGACACATGTTCAACAACATGACCATCGCACTACGGCACTTGAGCCGGCACAGGGGTTATACGACGGTCAACGTCCTGGGCCTGGCGGTCGGACTGGCCTGCGCCATCCTGATCTTCCTCTATGTCGGCCACGAACTGAGCTACGACCGCTACCACGAGCAGGCCGACCGGATATACCGGGTCGTGTTTAACGACAGCGCCAAGACGCCCCGCAGCGTGGGACCGGCGTTGCAGGCCGACTTCCCCGAAGTCCAAAGCTTCTTGCGCATGCACCCCACGACCGGCACCTGGGTCATGAAGTACGAAGACCGCATCTACTACGAAAGAGGGGTTTACTGGGCGAACAAAACGCTGTTCGACTTCTTCGCGCTGCCCCTGGTCCAGGGAGATCCGGACCGCGCGCTCGAGGCGCCGTACACCGTGGTCATCAGCGAGGATACGGCCCGCAAGTATTTCGGCGACGAAGATCCGATGGGCAAGACGATCGTCGCCGACAACGGTTTCCTGCTGCTGACCGTCACCGGGGTCATGGAGAACATGCCGGCCAACACCCATTTCCAGGCCGATTTCTTCATTTCCCTGGCGTCGGGGTTCGAGGTGTACAAGGTCCGGTGGTCCCGGGAGAATTGGGACTCGTTTTTCTTCTACACCTACATCATGCTGGGCGACGGGCAGTCTCCGGCGGCACTGGCGGCGAAGTTCCCCGATTTCGTGGACCGGCACGTCGGGGAGCAGCTCCAGGTGCGCGGCGGCCGGTACGAGTTCTCGCTTCAACCGGTCACCGACATTCACCTCTATTCCCACCTTGAGAACGAGCCCGGCGTCAATACCGACGTCAGCTATGTCTATATCCTGTCGGCCATGGGGCTCTTCATCCTGGTGATCGTCTGCATCAACTACGTGAACCTGTCCACGGCGCAATTCGCCCACCGGGTGCGGGAGATCGGCATGCGAAAGGTCCTCGGCGCGACGCGTCTGCACCTGGTCCGCCAGTACCTGGGCGAATCGGTGCTGCTGACCGTCGCGGCCCTGCTGATCGCCCTGCTGGCGGTCTGGCTGGTATCTCCCTGGTTCGATGGGCTGACGGGCATGCCGGCATCGGCCGGGTTCATGGGTCATTTTTGGTGGTGGATCGCCCTGCCGGCCGTGGCGATCTTCATCGGCCTGCTGGCCGGAGGATATCCGGCCCTCAAGCTCTCGTCTCCCGGGGCGATTCCCGGCCTCAATGAGGGGCAGACCGGTCGGCCAGACCGATCAAGCCGGCCAAGCCGACCGCACGAAACGGACCGGGCGTATACGAGGAAGCTGCTCGTCGTCGTCCAGTTTGCCATTTCCATTGCGCTGATCATCGGCACGGGCGTCCTGTTCATTCAGATCAGCTACATCCAGAACAAGCACCTGGGTTTCGACAGGGAGCAGGTAATCGCCATTCCCTCGATCGCCGAGGTGGCCTACCAATACCAACCCTGGAAGGACGAACTGCTCAGGCACAGCGGGGTGGTGGACGCGAGCCAGGGCATCTACCTGCCCGGCCTGGCGGGGAATATCGGGAATATCACCACCGAGACGGCCTGGCGGGTCGATGACCCGGACCAGGTCAAGCACGACTTGCAGGGCATCATCGTTGCAGCGGGTTACGTAGAAACGCTGGGCCTGGAACTATTGGTGGGAAGGTCGTTCAGCGGTCCGTTGGACAGCCGGGCCGAATCCGATAAGATTCTGATCAACGAGACCAGTATGCGCCTTCTGGGCTGGGATACGCCCGAAGCGGCCCTGGGAGAACAGGTTGGGTTCGGCATTGGCATGACGCAGACCGTCATCGGGGTGGTTCGGGATTTTCACCTTCGTTCACTGCACCTGCCCATCGAACCCCTCGTGATCCTTTACGGCCGTGGACAACTCGTCGCGGTCAGGATCCAACCAGAGGACACAAAAACAACGCTGGCGTTCATTGAGCAGGCATGGACGCGTCATTTTCCCGATTTTCCCTTCGCCTTCTCTTTTATCGACGAGGATATCGACAGGCTGTACCGGGCGGAACAGCGCATCGGGTACGTCTTCGCGGTTTTCGCGGTGGTAGGGGTCCTGCTTGCCTGTATGGGCCTCTTCGCGCTGGTCTCCTACACGGTCGAGCGCAGGACGCGGGAGATCGGCATCCGCAAGACTCTGGGCGCTTCCGTGCGCCGCATGCTTGCCATGCTGGCCGCCGAGTTCGTGGGTCTCGTGCTCCTTGCCAATGCCATTGCCTGGCCGGCCGCGTGGCTGATCATGAGCCGCTGGCTCGAGTCCTTCGCCTACCGGTTCGAGCTGGGGTGGGGGGTCTTCTTCGCCTCCGGGATCGTGGCCCTGCTGATCACGGTGCTGACCATCGGATACCACGTGGCCCGGACCGCGCTGGCCAATCCCGCCGAAGTGCTGCGCGGCGAGTGAGCAAGGGTTAAAGCCTGTGCCGGATCTCGCGTCCCGTGTCCGAGCGCGGGCAAGAGTTACGCCCGGCCCAGCACCAGGTCCCGCCCCGCCACCAGGCTGGCCATCTTGCGGTCCGCCACGCTCCGGGGAAGCATCCAGAAGCCGCAGTCGGGGTGCACCCAGCGCACGCGCTCCGGTCCGAGAACGTCGACGGCGTGTTCGATGCGGCGGGCGACCTCGTCCGGCGATTCCACGCCGTTGTCCTTGATGTCGACCACGCCCACGCCCAGCGCGATGTCTTCGCGCAGATCCCTGAACATCGGCAGTTCGTCGTAACCCCTGCGGGCGAACTCAAGGACGAGATGGTCGACGTCCAGGTTGTTCAGGAATCCCATCAGGTTGTTCCACAGGCCGGACTGGATGCTCTGCCCGCCGTAGTTGCCGAAGCAGAGGTGCAGCCCCTTCTCGCCCTGCACGGCGCCGAGAACGTGGTTGACGGGCTCGTGGGCCCAGTCTGCGTCCTCGGGATGGCCGGTCAGGTTGGCCTCGTCCACCTGCAGGATCGGCGCGTCGATCTCGGCGACCTGCCTGCGCAACACCTCGGCGATGTCCATCGTCATAGCGCGCAGATCGCCGTAGTGCTCGTCCAGGAGCGTCTTGGCCAGCATGTAAGGCGAGGTGACGGTGAACTTGAGTGGCCGGTCGGTGAGCGTTCGCATGGTCTGCCACGCGGCCGGCAGGTTGAGCGCGCCTTCCCCGATCTTCCCGCGTACGATGCCGCCGGGTGTGCTCCGGAAAGCCATGCCCACGCGCTTCCGAAAATCGGCGAGGACCTCTCGGGAGACCTCCGTCGTGATCCCGGACATGGGCCGTATGAAGTACTCGATCATCCCGTTGGTCTCCGGGTGGCCGACGTCGAAGCGGGAAAGCTCCCCGTCGGTGAGCACGTCGATCCCGGCCAGTTCCTGGGTCTTCAGGATCACCTTGGCCGCGTCGATCAGGTTGGGCGTGGTGGGATAGGCCGCCAGCCAGTCCGGGATGGGATAGCTGCCGACCACGGTGGTCTTGATAGAGACTTCTGACATTTCTGGTACTCCCTGGTGCGTGGCGACTGTCTGATACACGTTCATTTCGTTCACGAGATTAAATCAAATAGATCAATGGCGAAATGAAATATACATTGTGCATCTCGAATCCGGTATCATTACCGACTCAAATGACATTCAACCGCTACTCTGTCGGCGGGGCCTTCGAATGCTTAAAAGCTACATAACCATAGCGATTCGCCATATGGCCAGGGAGAAGGGCTATACGGCCATAAATGTCCTCGGCCTGGCCGTCGGGTTGGTCTGCGCCATGCTGATCTTCCTCTATGTCAGCTTCGAACTCAGTTACGACCGCTATCATGAGAAGGCGGACCGCCTGTACAGGGTGGCGGTCAACAACGACGCCCGTACGCCTCCAGCCCTGGGCCCGGCGCTGCAGGCAGACTTCCCCGAGATCACGGGTTTAGTCCGATTGCTCCCGACGACCGGTACGTGGATCATGAAACACGACGAGAAGATCTACTATGAAAACCGGGTCTACTGGGCGGACAACGCCCTGTTCGACATCTTTACCGTTCCGTTGATCCGCGGCGATTCCCGAACGGCCCTGGAGGCGCCCTACTCGGTCGTAATCAGCGAAGATACGGCCCGGAAATACTTCGGCGAAGAAGATCCGATGGGCAAAACGATTATCGCCGACAACGGCTTCATGATGCTGACCGTTACCGGGGTCATGGAAAATACGCCGCAAAATACCCACTTCCAGGCCGACTTCTTCATTTCGCTGACCTCCGCGTCTCAGGAGGATCTCGGATACTGGTCGTGGATCAATTTCTACACGTACATCGCGCTGTCTGTGGATCATTCCCAGGCCGCGATCGAGGAGAGGCTTCCTGGTTTCGTCAACAGGCACATCGGGGAAGGGCTCAGGGAACGGGGCGGCAGCTTCGAACTCTTTCTGCAACCGGTGACAGACATCCATCTCCATTCCAATCTCGAACACGAGACCGGCGCCAACAGCGATATCACCTATGTCTACATCCTTTCGGCCATAGCGCTTTTCATCCTGTCCGTCGCCTGTATCAATTTCATCAACCTGTCAATCGCCCGGTTTGCCGGCCGGACCAGAGAAGTGGGCTTGCGCAAGGTGTTTGGCGCGTATCGTTTCCAGTTGATCCGGCAGTTCCTGGGAGAATCGGTCCTGGTAACCGCCATGGCCCTGGTGATCGCACTGGCGGCCATTTTATTGATCTCCCCGTATTTCGACAGCTTTGCGGGGAAACCGGTAACGACGCAATTCGCGGGCTCCGGATTCTGGTGGCTCGTCCTTCCAGCCGGTGCGCTGTTCGTGGGTTTGTTGTCCGGAAGCTACCCGGCGATGCTGCTTTCCGCCCCGCAGCCGGTTCAGAGCGTGAAGGGAGGGCCGCAACTCGCTGCGGCCGGAGGACTTTCGCGGAAAATCCTGGTGGTCATCCAGTTTACGATTTCCATCGCGATGATCATCAGCACGGGCATTCTGTTTAATCAGATGGCATACCTCCAGAGCAAGCATCCGGGTTTCGATAAAGATCGGGTAATCGTGATACCGACTTTTAATGACGTCTTGGATAACTTCCAGCCCTGGAAAGAAGCCTTACTGCAACACACCGGCGTGGCCGGGGTGACCCATAGCAATTCCTTGCCGGGGCTGGCCGGCAACATTGGCCAGGTATCGACCGGCACGATACAGCGGGTCGATGATCCAGGCAATGTCCGGCATGACGTGCAAGGCCTGAACGTCGCGCTGGATTTCGTGGAAACCCTGGGCATGGAATTGCTCGCCGGCCGGTCGCATAGCGGTGCGATGTCCAGGGATTCAGAAGCGCTGAACATCGTAATCAACGAAACCGCGCAGCGGGTGTTGGGTTGGAACACGCCGGAGGAGGCCATTGGCCAGGAAGTCCTTTTCGGTAGAGGCTGGACCGGAACGGTTATCGGTGTGGTCAGGGATTTTCATTTTCGATCGATGCATCTGAAGATAGAGCCGCTCGTGCTGTTTCTGGGCGGCGGTCTCCATCTGGCCGTCCGGCTTCACCCCGGTGATCCGGGACGAACGCTGGATTACATAGAAAACCAGTGGTTGCGGATGTTCCCGGACTTTCCTTTTGCTTACACGTTTCTCGACGAGAACATCGAACGCCTGTACCGGTCGGAAGTGCGAATCGGTTACGTTTTCGGCGTGTTCGCTCTGGTGGCTGTTTTCCTTGCCTGCCTGGGCCTGTTCGCGTTGGTTTCCTTCACGATGGAACGAAGAACCAGGGAGATCGGCGTACGCAAAGCGTTGGGCGCTTCCGTCCAACAGGTGTTGGCGTTGCTGTCCGGTGAATTCGTGGGGCTCGTGCTCATCGCCAATGTCTTGGCCTGGCCGGCGGCCTGGCTGACCATGCAGCGCTGGCTGGAGTCCTTCGCCTATCGAACGGAGATCGGCTGGGAGATCTTTTTTCTTTCCGGCGTCACCGCCCTGCTGATCACGCTGGTCACCATCGGCTATCGCGTGGTTCGGACTGCACTCGCCAATCCGGCGGACGTGCTACGGAACGAGTGAAGCAACGCCCTCCGGCCCAGGATGCAAGTGAGGGTGCCGGAAGCAATACGTTACAGGATGGTCCACCCCATGAAACACGTCGTCATCGTCGGAGGGGGCTTCGCCGGTCTTAACGCGGCCAAGAAACTTGGCGGCTTGCGCGACGTCCGCGTTACCCTGGTCGACCGGCAGAACTACCACCTGTTCCAGCCGCTGCTCTACCAGGTGGCCATGGCGGGCCTGTCGCCCGCCGACATTGCCACGCCCATACGGAGCGTGCTCGCCCGCTGCCGAAACATCTCGGTGCTTCAGGGATCGGTCGAGGGGGTCGACCTGCAGGCGCGGGCCGTATCGGCGGATTTCGGCCGGCTGGAGTTCGATTACCTGCTGCTCTGCTGCGGGTCGATGCCGAGTTACTTCGGCCACGGAGACTGGGAGGAAAACGCGCCCAGCCTGAAGACGATCCCGCAGGCCACGGAGATTCGCCGGCGCCTGCTAAGTGCTTTCGAAACGGCGGAACGGACCAACGATCCCGAAACTCGCCGTCAACTGCTGACCTTCGTCGTCATCGGCGGCGGGCCCACCGGCGTCGAGCTTGCGGGCGCCATAGGGGAAATGAGCCGGTTCACGCTCGCTCGGGACTTCCGCAACATCGACACCCGGCTTACGCGGGTCATCCTGATCGAGTCCGGTCCGCGCATCCTCTCGATGTTCTCCGAGCAGCAGGCGGCCCGGGCGGCCCGGGACCTGGAAAAGCTCGGCGTGCAGGTCTGGCCGAACACCCTGGCGACGGACATCGACGAACTCGGCGTGCAGGCGGGCCCGGAGCGCATTGCGTCCTCAACGGTGCTCTGGGCGGCGGGTGTACGGGGCGTTGAAGTCGCGGGCCTGATCGGCCGACCTGGACAACAACCGGAACGCGCTCAAACAAACCGCGGGAGCGGCGTCGAGACGGACCGGAGTGAAAGCGTGACGTTAGACCGCGGCGGCCGCGTGGTGGTCGATGAAGACTTGAGCATACCCGGCCACCCGAACGTGTTTGTCGCGGGCGATCAGGCCTGTTTCACCCACCAGACCGGCAATCCCCTTCCCGGCACGGCGCCCGTGGCGATCCAGCAGGGCCGGTTCGTGGCGCAAACGATATGCCGCGACCTCGCGGGCAAGCCGCGGGAGGCCTTCCTGTTCGTCGACCGGGGCCAGATGGCGACCATCGGACGCAGCCGCGCCGTCGCGGAAATCGGCAGGCTCAGGTTCTCCGGATGGATTGCGTGGATCACGTGGCTGGTAGTTCACGTCTATTTCCTCGTGGGTTTCAAGAACCGATTGCTCGTCGTGCTGCATTGGGCCTGGTCCTACGTGACGTTCCGGCGCGGCGCCCGGCTGATCGTCGAGCGCGAGTGGCGTTTCGGCGGGCGCGGTGGGCGCAAGGACAAGACCGTGCCCGCCCGGGACGAAACCAGGACGGACGGGGAGGTATGATGCCAGGGAACCACATCGCCATAGCCTTGCGGCACATGGTCCGGTACAGGGGTTACACGGCCATCAACGTCCTCGGTCTGGCCGTCGGGATGATATGCGCCATCCTGATCTTCCTTTACGTGCGCTACGAACTCAGCTACGACCGCTACCACGACAAGGCCGACCGCATCTACCGGATAGCGCTCAACGACAGTGCCCGGTCGCCCCGTGAACTGGGTCCGATGCTCCAGGCCGACTTCCCCGAAATCCAGCACTTCGCCCGGATGCTTCCCACGATCGGCACCTGGATCATGAAGCACGAAGACCGGATCTACTACGAAAAGAGCGTGTACTGGGTAAACAATGAACTGTTCGACGTCTTTACCTTTCCCCTCGTGAGAGGCGATCCGGATCACGCCCTCGAAGCGCCGTACACGGTGGTCATCAGCGAAGACACCGCCCGAAAATACTTTGGCGATGAAGATCCCATGGGGAAGACCATTATTGCCGACAACGGCTACATGCTGCTCACCGTATCCGGCGTCATGGAGAACATCCCGGAAAACGCCCATTTCCACGCCGACTTCCTGATTTCCCTGGCTTCGGCATACGACAAGTTCGAATGGAACAGGTCTGCGGGGATCTGGTTCTCCACGCTGTTCTACAACTACATCGTCTTGCCGGAAGGCCATCCACCGGAGGAGACCCAGCGTAAACTGCCCGGTTTCGTGGAGAGACACGTCGACGCGAGTTACCTGGAAGACCTCGACCGTTACGAATTGACGCTGCAGCCCGTCACCGACATCCACCTTTATTCCCATCTCGAGAACGAGCACGGCGCCAACACGGATGTGGCCTACGTGTACATCCTGATCGCCATCGGGCTGTTCATCCTGGTCATCGCCTCGGTGAATTATGTAAACCTGTCCACCGCACAGTTCGTGCACCGGGCACGCGAGATCGGCATGCGCAAAGTACTCGGCGCGTCCCGGGGACAGTTGATACGGCAGTGCCTGGGGGAATCGGTCCTGATGACCGTCATGGCCCTGTTGGTTGCCCTGGCGGCCGTCTATTTCATCGCACCGTATTTCGACGCACTGTTGGGCCAGCCGATCGCCTCGGCCCATGGGCTGCACCCCCTGTGGTGGCTCGCCCTGCCGATCACCGCGATCCTCATCGGGCTCCTGTCGGGCGCATACCCGGCCCTCGTGTTTTCCTCCGTGCGGGCCATTCCGGGGCTCAAGGAAGGACGGCCGTATCTGCCCGGCGGAGCGTGGTCCCGAAAGATCCTGGTCGTTTTTCAATTTGCCATTTCCACCGCGCTGATCATCGGCACCGGCATCCTGTTCAGCCAGTTGAACTTCATTCAGCACAAGAATCTGGGCTTCGAAAAGGACCAGGTGATCGTGATTCCGACGGTCGAACAAGTGGCGACAAACTACCAGCCGTGGAAGGATGCCCTGTTGCAGCACCCCCGTGTGGAGGGTGTGAGCCAGGCCATCACCCTGCCCGGCCTTTTCGGCACCGTCGGCCGGCCGTCGACGGGCACGATGCAGCGTGCAGAGGACCCGGACCACGTCAGGCATGCCGTCCATGGTTTCCAGGCCTCCGTGGACTTCGTGGAGACGATGGGCATGGAACTGCTCGCGGGCCGGTCCCATCGCGGGGCTTTCAGAAACGACACGGAGTGGGAGCACATCGTGATCAACGAGGCGGCGCTGCGCGTCCTGGGCTGGGAAAGGCCCGAAGAGGCCGTCGGGCAGCAGATCCGGTTCGCCAGTGGATACACGCACACGGTGGTCGGCGTGGTCCGGGACTTCCACTTTCGCACCCTGCACCAGGAAATCGAACCGCTGGTGCTCTTTCACGGCACCGGCCTTCACCTGGTGGTCCGGATCCGGCCGGAGGATATCAGGAGCACCCTGGATAACATAGAAGCGGCATGGTCGGATTTCTTCCCCGATTTCCCCTTTGCCTATACGTTTCTCGACGAAGACATCGACCAACTTTACAGAAACGAATTGCGTATCGGCTACTTCTTCGGCGTGTTCGCCCTGGTGGCGGTTTTCCTGACCGGCCTGGGTCTGGTCGCCCTGGTCTCGTTCACGGCCGAGCGGCGCACCCGGGAGGTCGGCATTCGAAAGGCGCTGGGTGCTTCCGCGCGCCGCCTGCTCGCCATGCTGTCCGCCGAATTCGTCGTTCTCGTGCTCGTGGCCAACATCGTTGCCTGGCCGGCGGCCTGGCTGATCATGGGGCGCTGGCTGGAGAACTTCGCCTATCGAATCGAGATGGGCTGGGGGATTTTCTTTGCTTCCGCCGGCGCCGCGCTGTTGATTTCGTTGGCCACCATCGGCTATCACGTGACCAGGGCCGTGCTGGCCAATCCCGCGGTAGTGCTGCGCAGTGAGTGACGCGAGCCTGTAGACCGCGTCGGCCGTCCCGGGGAACTGAGATTGCCTGCGACATAAGAGAAAAGAATGGTTCGAAGAGATGATGGAGGACAGGATGGAAGGCCCCATTGAATCTGCGCAGTCTTGGGACCCGGAACGCTACGCCCGCAACGCCCGGTTCGTCGCCGACCTGGGCATGCCGGTGGTCGAGTTGCTGGATCCGCAACCCGGTGAACGCATCCTGGACCTGGGATGCGGCGACGGCGCGCTGACGGCGAAACTCGTCGATATGGGCTGCAGCGTCGTCGGCGTGGACAGCAGTGCGGAGCAGATCGAGGCGGCGCGGAACCTGGGCCTCGAGGCCCACGTCACAGATGGGCATGCGCTGGATTTTGAAGGTGAATTCGACGCGGTGTTCAGCAACGCCGCCCTGCACTGGATGGGCCATCCCGACGAGGTGATCGCGGGCGTGCGCCGCGCGCTCAAGCCAGGCGGACGTTTCGTGGCCGAATGCGGCGGCCACGGGTGCGTGGACACCATCGTCAAAGCGCTTACCGGGGCGCTGAAACGTCGCGGCCTGTGGAAGGAGGGCATCAATCCCTGGTATTTCCCCACCGACGAAGAGTACCGGCGCCGGCTGGTCCGGAAGGGGTTCGACGTGCAATATATCGCGCTGATTCCCCGGCCCACCCCGCTGCCCGGCGATATCGGCGGCTGGCTCGAGACCTTCGCCGAAAGCTTCACGTCCCGGGTGCCGGTCGTTGATCGCCCGGAATTCCTCGACGAGGTCCGGGAAGCCATGCGGCCAAACCTGTGTGATGCGGACGGCGCATGGACGGCAGACTATATACGGTTGCGGTTTTCGGCAATGAAGGAGGGGTGAGGTAGGGGTGAAGTCGGGGTGAAGTGAAACAAGGTATGTAGACATTGTGCGGGTGAACGGTCCGTCGTACGATACCAACAACGTGAGAAAGGATGCTAGAATATGGCTCCCAAGAAGGCAGCATTAGATTCGGAAACGGTACATCGATTCGTTTACGACGCCCATAGCGATTTCGAGAGCGTCAAGGCATTGCTGGATAACGAGCCTGCGCTGGTCAATGCCTGCTGGGACTGGGGCGGCGGCGACTGGGAAACCGGGCTCGGGGCGGCCGCGCATATGGGGCGCAGGGACATCGCGGAATACCTGCTGCAGCATGGGGCGCGCATCGACCTCTATGCCGCGGCCATGTTGGGGAAGCTGAGCATCGTGCAGGCCGTTCTCGCCGACAATCTATCTGAAAAAGACAAGCCGGGTCCCCACGGGATTTCGCTTATGGCCCACGCGAGAAAGGGAGGAAAGGAAGCCGCGGAAGTCGTTAAGCTGCTGAGGTCCCTGGACAAGAAGCCGAAGTAAACGGAGAAATAGCGAATGCGGAGACCCATCCAAACCCATTCGACAGAGCGCGACGGCAAGCGTTACATCTGGTACACCGAACGGCTGTGGGAGCTGGCGAAGGATCTGCCGGAATACGATGCCGACGTCGAACGTTTCGAGGAGCTCGACCGGGACTGCTGGTTCGGCGAGGGCAGGACGCCGAACATACGAGAGGTGGCCGACCACTGCCGGCGAATCAACGAGGCCGACCCTCGAATCCCGGTGATCATAAACGACAACGGGCGACTGATGGACGGTGGTCATCGGCTTGCGCGGGCGCTGCTCGAGGGCAGGAAAACGGTCAAGGCGGTGCGGTTCGAAGAAATGCCGGAGCCGGATGAGATCGAGGAGTTGTAGTTTTCGAACCAGTCCTCTGCCAATTCACTCCATCTGCTCCATAGCCCGCGTTACCTGCTCCGCCAAAAACCGTGCAAATGGTTCAATGTCTTGATCAATGCTCGCGCTTTCGAGCGCGGCAAGGTAGTCGGTGCGATCCTGGACGTGAATGACCGTCCACGGGTAGCCGCCCGAGGCCAACATGACATTCATGACAAAACGTGCCATACGCCCGTTGCCGTCGGGATAGGGATGGATGTATCCGAACAGCCAGTGTCCCAGCACGACGCGCACTGAAGGCACAGTTTCATTCTCAAGCAAGTCGAACAAGGTTGGCATGGCGTCGCGGACGGCCTCGCTGCGTGGCGGTACATGACGTGATCCACGGAGAAACACGGCTTCGTTGCGATAACCGGCGAGAACCGAAGCTGTGATCAGTCCAGCGGCAACAGAAGGCTGGAACAACTCGCGATACCAGTCCCGATGGCCCTCTCGGACCAAGACACCTGGATTGGCAGCGTCGATCACTTCTCCGACTGCCTCGCGGACCAGCTGAAAGGCCTGCCAGTAACCACGCGCGGCAAGCGCATCGCGGCTTTGCCGGTCGGCTTCATTTACGTCTGGATCCCAATTTCCCGATCGAACTCTTTCAATCAGTTCCGGGGTCACAAAATAGCCTTCAATCGACAAAGAGTGATAAGCGTCGTTGTGGTAGATGCCATCGACAAAAGATAGATAAGCGCTCGGACCTTGAGGTAGTGCAGGAGCCTTCGGAAATGTCGCAATTACCGGCTCCCGAAAAGTCTCCCACAGGGATTGCAGTCGCATGGCAATCGGCTCCTGCGTCCTCTTTAACGCACCGAAAGCCTGGGCTGGCTCAAACGGGTCGGACTCGCGCACATCGTAACCGGCGATTTTCATGACTTTGAGCATCTCGTCAGCCATTGCTGTCCGTCCGATCCTGCGGTAGGCACCGGCAAGCCGACCGGCCACTGCTGAATGGCCGCCATCGAGAAGCCGGCCAAGCACGTCGCCCGCATCACGGACACCGGAAAGTACGATCTGAGCTTCAACCGGGTTGCGGACAAAGAACGCTTCGGTGACCTTGACAAGCGCGGCTTCGGGTACAAAGAGCTTAAGCCCGTCTCGCGTCGTGACGTCCTCGTCGGCCGGTTTGTCTTTTTGTTTGAGATCGTATAGCGACGTACCGAATAGCAACTCGACCGAGTTGTTGGTTCCTTTAGGCGTATAGATAATGATCTGCCGAGGGATGGCGGTACGTTCAGCATGAAGCAACAAGGATTGTTCGGGGGAAAGATTCCAGGCGTCGCCGAATCGTGCTGTGCAGTATGAAACGCAGAATTCCCAGAACGAGGCGTACCACGAAGTCGTATCACCCGGAGAAGCATCGGGATTGGACGAGATCAGCCAGTCCTTCATGACCTCCTGAATGTAACCGTTTTTTAGCAGGCGTTCGCGGTGGACGCGCGTAAGTTCGGTGGATCGGAAAACCCGTCTTCCTCCCTTCTGGAGTTTTTCGAGCTGTGCCAGCGACGTGGCGAGTTTTTCGTTGGGTTTGGCCATGCTGGAATACCGCAGACTCTTGCAGGATCAAGTGGCTGTGCAATCACAAGTATATAATGACGTGCAATCACAAGTCAACAATGTTGTGAGATTACAAGTCTTTAATGCTTCGCACGGCACCTACCCCATCCGCAGGCCCCGGTCTTCAAGCGGCAAATCGACCCGCACGTTGCCCAGGCGGTGGGATTCCCTTAAGGCAATGGCGATTTCGAGGGCTTCGCGGCCGAACTCGCCCGGGCAAATTGTCTCCTTTCCCGCTTCAATGGATCGGCAGACACCCTCTATCGCATCGACCATGGAACTCCGGGGATGCCAGGGCCCGGGCAGGTGAGTCTGGGCAGGCGCGCCAGTTACTGGATTAGGCGCCCACAACTCGAACTGTGCGTGGGAGTTTCGGGAAACGATACGGCCGGTTTCGCCGATGAACTCGAGGGACCAGGAGTAGACATGCGATTCGGACCGGGAATTCAGGATCGTGCGAATCCCGTTTTCGTACACGACGATCCCCGATCCCGGGATATCGGCATTGGTTCGCGCCTGCTCGTCCGTGTCGATCAGGCCGACGACCCACTGCGCGGGGGCACCGGCGAAGAGCCGCAGCAGGGCCAGGGTGTGGCTTTGGATGTTGGACAGCGTCGACGGGCTGTGGCAGACCATGGTCTTCAGGGGACCGATGGCGCCTTCGGCGATGAGCCTGCGTGCCGTCGTATAGTAGCCGTACCAGTTGAGATGGCAGGCCATGGCGAGGATGACGCCGTGCCTCGCGCAGGCTTCGATCATGGCATCGGCCTCGGCCAGCGTGCGGCACATGGGCTTCGTGGCGAAGATGGCCTTCACGCCCAGTTCGGCCAGTCCCAACGTGATCTCCGCGCGCGGCTTGGGCCGGGTGGTCAGGCAGACCACGTCGATCGCTTCCTTCTCAACCATCTCGCGGTAGTCGGTGTACAGGGCCGCACATTCCCAGCGCCGCCTGAAATCCGCGAGCTTGGCGGGGTCTTCATCCGCGGCGGCCACGAGATCGATCCCCCGGGCTTCGATCATGGCCGGTGCGTGCGCCCATGGCCACGGGTAGTGGGGCTGACCGACGTGCTCGTCGTCGATGGTGCTGCCCATCCTCCCGCAACCGACCACGGCGCCGCGATAGGTATGCTCCGGTGCGGTGGCTCGCACGGTTTGAAAGGCTTCGTCTCCGGAGTCCGTCAACGGGGTTCTCCCATAACGTAATCAGCGGTCCACCTGATGGTCGTCGGAAATCCGAAGATGACCCTCAACCCGACCCAGGCGGGTATTCACCCCATCCATGCGGGTGTTCACCCGATCCAGGCGGGTGTTTATATCGTGTATTTCGGTCCGAACCTCTGAAAACTTGATGTTCATTTCGGTCCGTAGTCCTTTGATATCCTCCCGCAAAATCCCGATGTCCTCCCGCAGTACATTCGTCGAACGCCCCAGGAAGGTCAGTATCGCCACGACGAGGACGCCGACGGCCGTGGTTCCCTGAATGAATATGCCGATGGTTTCCATGGTCAGGTCCTTTCATTGAGGTTGAATGAGCACTCCGCTTAATGGATTAGTGTGCGTCGTCTCACCAAACCTCGTAACTGAACTTCTCCTGACCTGGATGGGTTGCGTGACCTGGATGGAACACAGGTTCTGGCACGGGCGCGTATAGTGACTATTTCGATCCACCGAAGTCCGCTACAGGGAAAACGTCATACCTGCGCCAAGCCGAAGCCCGCTTAGTGTGATCGAACGATTCGAATCCTGGTCGTCGCCGCTCATGCGATGGTACTTCAAATCCAGTCGAACGCCAAGAAGCCCGGTATCGTTGGCGAAAAACCATACGTCGCATCCCCCGCCGACGAACCCTCCGATCGACGTGCTCCTGTGGGCCATTAACCTCGGCGGGCGTTCGATGTTTCCCAGGAGGACGCTCGGGAAACTCGCGTTATAGCGACCCGCCCCGGCCTGCAGATACATTCGGGTTGTCCGCGAGACCATGGTGGAGGTTTCTGCAAAGAAGGACAGTGCCGAAATGTGCGCACCCGATACCCTGGGGGTGTGGTCCAGGTTGTTCAACGTGAATTCGGCATGGGGCGTAACCATGAACTGCGACCAACTGGCGCCCACCCAGAGTAAACCCGTTATACGGACCGAAACGCCCAGGTCGCCGCCCAGATAGGACCTGGCCGCCATCTTGAGATTCGGCAGCGGCACGCGGGCCTGGTTGGCACCGGTTGGCGCCAGTCTCGTGGCCTCCAGGCCCAGTTCGCCGAACTGTGCCATCCAGTTTCCGGTATACCACACCGCCAATCGCGCGTCCTTCGAACGGGTAACGAACCGGGCGGACCGTTCTGTTTCGTTCCGGTATATGGCGTCGGCCAGGTACTGCCGGATGCTGCCGGCGTTCGGACGGTAGAATTCCTCGTAACCGATCTGGTTCGGCCTTATCTCGATCAACATCATGAACAGGTCTGCTGCTTCACCGTATGTTCCCTGGTTGAAGAGTTCAACCGCACTATCGTAAATCGCCTGCAGCTTTGCGATCTCCGACGCGACGTAGGCCGCTTTTTGGCTTTGGGCCAGCAGGTAGTTGTTGCGGGCTGCCTGCTCATCACCCCGCTCAAGAAATGCCAGGAACGTAAGGAAGGAGGATTCCCCTGCGGGTCCGGCCTTTTCCTGCGTGAACTCATCCCGTTTCCGGGCGGCTTCGTCCAGGTCTATGCCGTAGGCCGCGCTCGCCTGTGGGTGGTCCGGATCTATTTCGAGGCATTTCCGGTAGTATTCTGCGGCGGTCTCCCCATCCTCCCGCAACGCCGCAAACACGGCCTGCTGGTACAGGTATTCCGCCAACGCCAGGCGCACGTTCTCCCAGTTGTCCCATTCCTCCAGGTATCTGCCGGCGGAATAGGGCGACCGGGCGTCGACTTCTTCGGAGGTCGGCTGACGTTCCAACAGGTGCCAGAGATCATAGTACGCGTTGAGCAGCGCTTCCGGCGAGTCCGCCTGGGCCTGCGCGGCCTGGCCCTGTACGGCCCCTGCGGCCTGCGGGACCTGTGTGGTCCGCGGGTCCTGCGCGGCCTGCGTGTTCCAGCACAGACTGGCCATGCAGCATACCGCTATAACTCGAATCACAATCCGCTACCTCCCGCATGAGGCGGTGAGGGTTCATTCCGTGGTCCGGTGCAGCGCAGTACCGTCATATCAGTTCGACCGGTTTTCCGTGCGGGGTGTTGAGATACGCCCTTTGCCACGCGTCCTTGCGGTCCGACGCCTCCTCCTGCGACACGAGCCCGCGCTCTCTGCAGAGGCGCTCAAGGGCCCGGAGCCAGTGCTTGTAATAGGTATCACCCAGGTCGGGATCGCCCTCACGCTGTGCCGCGCGTATCTCCTCGCTCAGCGTGGCGGTCCACTCGTCCCACGTGAAGAAACCCTGGGCGGAGAGCCGCACCGTGATCGCAAACGCCGATGCCTCCCATGGCGCGGCGAACACCGGCGAGCCATCGTCCCCCATCGGGATGTCCCCCATCGGGATGTCCCCCGGCCCATTCGTACCGCCGGACAGTTGCGGGTCGGTCATGGTGCAGGCTCCAGGTACGTCTCCCAGAGGTCGACGTATACGGCGCTGTTCGCGTTGGCCGATTCCCCCCACAAATCACGGCTCTCGAAGCGTACGTTGTAGAGGTGCCTACCCTCTTCCACGCCCTGGGCGCTCAGGTCCGGATACACCTGCGATCCGTAGTGCTCAAGCACGATCCCCGTGTGGCCTCGAACATAGTCCGGTACCCGGGTGTGCCCGGTTGGATAGCAATTGATCGCGTGCACACGGTCACCCGGAGAGAACCGGGGCGATGAGGACGCAGGCCGGGCGTAGCTCGTAGTCATGTAAGGGGCCGCACGCACCTGTTCGGCATGCGCAACCTTCTCCATGATGTGCTCCGGTACGGGGGCCGTTGCCCTGCCCGTCCGCAGTTCCTCCTTCGAAACGAGACCGGACCTGACCAGTTGCTGCCTGATCCCCGCGAACCAATTCTCATAGTAGGAGTTGGCGAGATAGTCGGCGGGAGGCAACTGTTCCCTGTTGTGGCGTGACATGTCGATGTTCCACAGTCCCAGAAGTCCTATGAGCCGGACGATTCCGTACACCCGGCCCTCCCATTCTTCGTGGAAGACCGGCTCCTCGGACTCCGGTTCCGGCCGCACCGGCCCGAACCCCCGCATCCCGCCCATATCGTGTACACCGCTCATGCTTTGCGGACCTCCGATTCCGGACGGCGCGCCTCTTCGACCCCGATCATGGCGTTGCGGGTTACGAGTTCCATGAGTTCTTCCTCACTCCATCCCTCCGTGCCTTCGGGACGCTGCGGCAGCACGAGGTAGCGCATTTCGGAAGTGGAATCCCACACGCGCACCTCTTTCCGCTCGGCAACCTCCGTACCGAACTGTGCCATCACGCCGCGCGGATCCACGACGGCCTTTGCTCTGTAGGGCGCCGACTTGTACCAGACGGGGGGCAGGCCGAGGAGCGGCCACGGGTAGCAGGAGCAGAGCGTACAGACCACGAGGTTTTGCACGTCGTCCGTGTTCTCCACGACACGCATCTGCTCGCCCTGCGCCCCTACGTAGCCCATCGATGCGATGGCGGCATTCGGATCGTCAAGCAGCCGGCGTTTGAACGCTTCATCCGTCCATGCACGCGCCACGACGTGTTTCCCGTTCGCCGGGCCGATCTTGTCCTGGTACAGGTCGATGAGTGCGTCCAGCGCTTCCGGATCGACGAGGCCTTTCTCCACAAGCAGCGATTCGAGCGATTTCACGCGCAACTCGATATCCGGGGGCGGGTCCGTGTGGTCTTGATCGTGCCGGTGGTCGTTGGGCATGCGGTACTTCTTTACTATCGCTTTTACAATCGCTCGCCGCGGAAGTGGCTTACGCGCCGTCCTGCCCGATCAGCAGTTCGAGCGGCTGCTCGAGGATTTCCCTGAGGTGGGAGAGGAAGCGGCCGGCGACCGCGCCGTCGATGAGCCGGTGGTCGGAGGACAGGGTTATCGACATCATGGCCTTGATTTCGACCTTTCCGTCCACCACGACCGGGGTGTCCTTGACCCGCCCCACGGCGAGAATGGCCGCTTCCGGCGGGTTGATGATGGCGGTGAACTGGTCCACGCCGTACATGCCGAGATTGGAGATGGTGAAGGTGCCGTAGCCGTAGTCTTCGGGACCCAGGCCCTTTCCGCGGGCCTTCTCGCCCAGATACCGGGTCGTCGCGGCGATGTCGAAGACCGATTTCTGATCGGCGGCTGCCACCACGGGCACGACCAGTCCGTCATCGAGGGCGACGGCGAAGCCCACGTTCACGTCGGCGTATTCCACGACCTCCCCGCCCTCGAGGGAGGCGTTGACGGCCGGAAAGGACCGCAAGGCGATGCCGGCGGCCTTGATGATCAGGTCGTTCACGGAAACCCTGGCCAGGCCGCGCTTCTCACCATAGGCGATAAGTTGTTCGCGAAGCCCGGTTAGGCGGGACATGTCCACGTCCATGGTGAGGTAGAAGTGGGGAACGGTCGACGCGCTTTCGGCCAGTCGCGTCGCGGCGACCTTGCGCAGTCCGCTGAGCGGGGCGCGGCGCTGGACGCGTTTCGAACCCGGGCCGGCACCGCGTCCGGGGGCCGGGGCGGGAGCCGGGGCCGGCGCGGGAGCCGGGGCCGGCGCGGGGGCCGCTGCGGCGGTCCGGGCGGCGAAGGCCTCCACGTCTGAGAATACGATCCGCCCTCCGGGGCCCGTCCCCGCGATGTGCTCGATGGCGATGCCGAGGTCGCGGGCGTATCGCCGCGCCTTCGGGGAAATCTTCACGCGGCCGGATGGTCCGGGCGTTGCGGCGCCGGCGGCCGCAGCATCATCCTGGCCACCTGTGGTGCCGTCCGCTGCGCCGTCGGTTGGGGTGGCCGCTGTACCGGCCGTTGTGCCGTTGGTTGCCGCGTCGCCGTCGCCGGGGGCACTCGTGTCGACCGCTTCAGCAATGGCCTCGCCCGCTTCGCCGATGTAACCGATGACCTGCTGAATGGGCACGTCGTCGCCCGGGCCGTGCAGAATCTTGAGCAGCGTACCGGAAGCCTTGGCCTCCACCTCCATCACGCTCTTGTCCGTTTCGACGTTGAAGAGCACCTCGCCTTCCGCGACGGAATCGCCTTCCTCTTTCATCCACTCCACGATGATTCCGGATTCCATGGTCATGCCGAGAACGGGCATGATGATTTCAGTGGCCATTACGGGCTCCCCGGGGTATTCTGCAACACACGGACCAGTTCGGTTTGCGTCGTGCTAAACCCTATGTATGTAACTGACTTACAACGCGGTCAAAAGTGCGTAGAGCATACACTTCCATGTGGTTGGCGTCAAGCATTTTTTGATTGACTTGGACCGTCGCAAAGGGATAGATTCACCCCGATTCTGCATTCGAAAATCGTGGGAGGAAAACCGTCCCGAGGTACGGCATCTTCTCCGCGGAACGAATGTATGAACAGGTGCTCGGAACGCCTTGATCGGAGGCCCTGTTCAGCTGTTGTTCACCTACCTGCGTGGAGGATCCAAGCCACATGGAAATCAAAGTCGATCGATACACGAAAGTGGTGTTGACGCTGATCGCCGTCGGCCTGCTGGCAAATGTATTCAAGGATGAACTGTCCAGCGTGTCCACGCCGTTGAATCCCCGGCCGGTCATGGCCAAGAACATCGTCATGGGATCCACGATCACGAATATGGGACAGCGTTTCATCACGGCCAGCCCCGACGGGAAGACCGTCTACACCTGGTTCCGGGAAGAGGACCAGCAATGGTACGATCGCGACAAGGTGTATTTCATAGACGCCGCACACGCGGACGATTGATGAACGGGTCGCGGGTCAAGCATTCTCTGAATAGCGGGCCGCGGGCGACGGTCCCGCAGACCCGATGATTACGGGTCTCGTTCTCGCCGCCGGCCGGTCCGAGCGCATGGGGACGCCGAAACAGCTGCTGCCCTTCGGCGGCGTCACGCTGATCGAACACGTGGTCCGCACGCTGACGCGTTCGCGCCTGGGAAAGGACGTAGTCGTCGTGCTGGGCGACCGCGCCATGGACATCGTAAAGCGGATCTCGGGGCTGCCGGTCCGCCTCGCGTACAACCCGGACCCGGAAGGCGACATGGTCTCGTCGATCCGATGCGGCCTGGCGTACATCGAACCCGATCAGGCCATCATGATCGCCCTCGGCGATCAGCCCCTGGTCACGACCGGGATCGTGAACCGTTTGTTCGACGAATACGAGGGGCGACCTGAGGGCATGGTACTCCCTGTGCACGACGGGAAGCGGGGACATCCCATGATCCTGTCGCCCGCGTACCGCGAGGAAATCCTGTTCGAATCCATGCCGGGCGGATTGAAGGCGCTTCGCGACCGGCACTCAGGCAGCGTCCGCACGGTACCGGTGGACACGGATGCGGTACTCGTCGACCTGGACTACCGAAGCGATTACGAAGAGGCTCTGCGAAGATGGAAAGAGGATTCCGAATCCGGTGAGTGCTAACGTACTCGTTACCCGGCGCATTCCCGACGAATCCATCCGGATGCTGGATGCGGCCTGCGGCGTGGTGGACGTCAACCCCCATGACCGGGCGATGACCCGCGGGGAATTCCTCGAGGCGGTCCGTGGGCGCGATGGGCTGCTCTGCCTGCTGACCGAGGACATTGACGACGAGGTCCTGGACATCGCTCCGGGCCTGAAGGGCATAGCCATGTACGCGGTCGGGTACAACAACGTCGACGTGGACGCCTGCACGCGGCGCGGCATTCCGGTGTCCAACACGCCGGGCGTGCTGACCGACACGACCGCCGATGTCGCCTGGGCCCTGATATTCGCCACGGCCCGCCGGGTCGCGGAAGGCGACCGGTTTGTGCGGGAGGGACGCTTTGTGGGATGGGGTCCCCTGCTGATGCTGGGCAGCGATGTCACGGGCAAGACGCTGGGCATCATCGGCGGGGGACGCATCGGCACGGCAACGGCCCGGCGAGCGGCCGGTTTTTCCATGCCCGTCGTCTATACGAGCCGCAGGCGCAACGCGACCATCGAATGCACGGGCGCAAGGTATCTCCCGCTGGACGACCTGCTCCGGGAATCGGATTTCGTGTCGCTGCACGTGCCGCTCACGTCCGAGACTACCCACCTCATCGGCGAACGCGAACTGGACCTGATGAAGCCCACGGCCTACCTCATCAATACGACCCGCGGACCCGTGGTCGACGAGAAGGCCCTGGTACGGGCACTGCGCGAAGGCGCTATCGCCGGCGCCGGACTCGACGTCTTCGAGCGGGAGCCGGAACTGGAACCGGGCCTGGCGGACCTGGAGAACGCGGTCCTGCTGCCCCACGTCGGCAGCGGGACGGTCGCCACGCGCATCAAGATGGGCAACACGGCCGCGGCCAACCTGATCGCCATGGTCAGCGGGGAGGACCCGCCGAACTGTGTGAACCCGGAATGGAAGCGATATAAACCCTCAACACCATCTGAATGATCTGATACAGGAGCCGGATATGAAGCTTGTGACCTTTGGAGAAAGCGGACAGGAACGGATTGGTGCCGTCGTCGGCGACGAGATCGTAGATCTGGGGTCCGCCGACGCATCGCTGCCCGGCACCGTGCTGGGCGTGCTGGAAGCGGACGCCGTCGGAGCGGTCGCCCGTGCGGTGGAGAGCGGCGCCGGTACGCGGACGCCCCTGGAAGGCGCGCGGCTGGCGTCTCCCCTACCCCGTCCGCCCAAGATCGTGTGCGTCGGGCTCAACTACCTCGATCACGCGACGGAGCAGAACGTGCCGCTGCCCGAACACCCGCTGCTCTTCTCCAAGGCCACCTCGTCCGTGGTGGGTCCCTGCGACGACGTGGTGCTGCCGGCGGAAAGCGAGCAGGTGGACTACGAGGTGGAGCTCGCCGTGGTCATCGGCAAAACCGCCACTGCCGTGTCCGAAGCGGACGCCTACGACTACATCGCCGGGTACACCGTGGCCAACGACGTCAGCGCCCGCGACATCCAGTTCCGGCAGCAGCAGTGGCACCAGGGCAAAAGCTACGACACGTTCTGTCCCATGGGCCCGTGGCTGGTGACGAAGGACGAGATCCCCGATCCGAACGCGCTCGCCGTGAAACTGACGCTGAACGGGACGGTGCTGCAGGACAGCAACACGGACAACCTCATCTTCGACGTGCCCACGCTGGTATCGCGCATATCGAGCGCCATGACCCTGCTGCCTGGCGACGTGATCTCGACCGGTACGCCCGCGGGCGTGGGCGTGTTCCGCGATCCGAAGATCCTGCTCAAGGACGGCGACTACATGGAAACCTGGGTGGAAGGCATCGGCACGCTGAAGAACCACGTGCGATAGAGGAAAATCATGGAGAAACTGAACAGGGAACAGGCGCTGGCCCGGGCGGCGGACACGGGCGACCTCACGGGGGTGGACCTGGGCGGCCTGGATCTGTCGGAGGCCATTCTGCCCCGGGTCGATTTCAGGGACGCCAACCTCGAAGGAACGGATTTCACCAACGCCGATCTGACCGAATCCGAGTTCCGCGACGCGAAGATGAACGGTGCGGATCTTTCGGGCGCGAAGCTCGAGCGGGCGGTGCTGATCGGCGCCCACATCGTGGGAGCCCGGTTCGACGGCGCCCACATGGTCGGCGCCTTTCTCAACGGCGCGACCGCGTCGGGCGCCAGTTTCAGGAAGGCGGACCTGCGCGCGGCCCGGATCGGCGTGCCCAGGTTCCAGTCCGACGATCCCTTCGCCGCGGCCACGTGTTTCGAAGGCGCGGATATGACCTGGTGTCTCTTCGGGGAGGCGGACCTGACGGGGGTGGACCTGCGAAACGCCAACTTGTCCCATGCCCACATGTACGAGACGGAGATGCGTAGCGCCCTGCTCGACGGCGCGGTCCTGACCGGCGTCCGGCTGAAGCGACAGACGGTCCAGGCAGAGTAGCCGGGACTGCTCGGGACGGGCGCGGGTCGCTCGGGACGATCAGGCGCGGGCTGCCCGGCCCCCTACTCGGCCGGACCGCCAGGACTGTCCGTACCGCATAACCGCCTCAGGTACTCGCAGTACGGGTTGTCTTCCACCAGGTTGCCGATCCTCAGCACCTGGTCCCGGTCGATGAAGCCCTTTCGGTAGGCGATCTCCTCCACGCATCCGATCTTCAGCCCCTGCCGGTGCTCGACGGCCTGGACAAAATTGCTCGCCTCCAGCAGGCTTTCCGGCGTACCGGTATCCATCCAGAAGATCCCTTCGTCGAAGCGTTCCACCTTCAGCATGCCCCTGCGCAGATAGATGTTGTTCACGTCGGTGATCTCGAGCTCACCGCGTCCCGATGGGCGCAGGGTCTTCGCGATGGACACGACTTCGTTGTCGTAGAAGTACATGCCCGTAACGGCGTAGTTGGACCGGGGATGGCGGGGCTTCTCCTCGATATTGACGGCCCGTTGACGCTCGTCGAATTCGACCACGCCGTACCGTTCGGGCTCCTTGACGTAGCAGGCGAAGACGAGTCCTCCTTCCCTGTGCTGCGCGGCGCGCTCGACCAGTTCCGGCAGGCTGCTTCCGTAGAAGAAGTTGTCGCCGAAAATCAGCGCGCAGGGATCATTCCCGATAAACGACTCACCGATCAGGAAGGCCTGCGCCACCCCCTCCGGCGCGGGTTGCACGGCATAGTCGAAACGCATGCCAAGTGCGCTCCCGTCACCGAACAGCCGCCGGTACAGGTCGATGTGTTCGGGGGATGAGATGACCAGGATGTCCCGGATGCCCGCCATCATGAGGACGGACAGCGGGTAATAGATCATCGGCTTGTCGAAGATGGGGATGATCTGCTTGGATATGGCCAGGGTCTGCGGGTAGAGCCGCAACCCGTGGCCGCCCGCGAGGATGATGCCCTTCATGTACGGTCTCCGGTTATCGGTTGTGTGCATTCAACCATCCATCATCCACTCCAGGTCGAACCGGGCCAGCGTGATCGTCTCGTAGGGATGGTCTTCCCCGCGCTCGTACAGGCAGGCGGCGGTCCCGTCCGGAAGCACGGCCAGGGATGAATAGGCGGCCGGTCCCGGATGCAGCACCCGCTCGTGGAGCCAGGATCTGCCGCCGTTGCCGGAGAGACGCACGGTCAGGTTGCGCCGCTCCTCCCTGCTGGCCGGGTTCGAGAATAGCAGCCGGTCGCCCTTGTCGGGATACCGGACGAGGGCTGCCTGGCAGATCGGTTCGATCAGGGTTTCGACGTGGCGCTGGTCCCGCCAGGTCATCCCGCCGTCGCTGCTGACGGTGACCTGCCGGGTGCGCCGGGTCCGGTCGTAATTCCGTGTGTTGAGCAGCATGTCTCCGTTCTCCAGCTCGACGACGCAGCATTCGTTGACCTGGTCGACCAGAGTGGAACCGCCCAGTGCCCAGGTTTCCCCGTGGTCGTCGCTGTAGACGACATGGGAGTAGTAGCGCTTCGTGCCGGCCTCGATATGATCGCAGGGAATCAAAAGCCGGCCCGAAGAAAGCTGGATGCCGTTGCCCGGTCCGGTGGCGTACCAGGTCCAGTCCGGTCGCTTGGCGGTGGCGGTGATGTCCCGCGGCTCGCGCCACGTGCGGCCGTCGTCCTCGCTCGCCGTGACCCACACGGTCCGCGTGCCCTCGCTCGTCCCGTCGATGATCCGGGGTTCGTGGTCGATGCCCCGGTTGTGGGTCATCGGCAGCCAGACCGTCCCGGTCTCACGGTCGACCAGGGGACAGGGATTGCCGCAGGTGTTCCCCGCGTCCCCCCATACCACCTTCTGGTCCGACCAAGTGCGCCCGCCGTCCGCGCTGCGCTTCACCAGCATATCAATGTCGCCCGTATCGCTCCGGCTGTTCCTCCGGCCTTCGCAGAAGGCGAGGACCGTTCCCCGCTTCGTCACGATGATTGCGGGAATGCGGTAGGTATCGTAACCATCTGTGCCACTGGTCCACAGGACGGACTGTTCACAGGTGCCGATCATGCGATGCTCCCGGTTTGCGTCGATTTGCGTCGATTCACCCGGTTCTCAGTTGAATATGATGTGCCCCGTTACCCCCGTCAATCCATCTATGATGACCCATAAACCGGCGCTGACGAACTCTCCGAGGATAAGGCCCAGGAAGAAGGGCAGCATCTTTCGGTAGATGTCGATCCCACCGAACTTGAGGATGAGCCCCTTGACCATCCAGGCCAGGAATATGGAAAACCAGGCGGTGAGGAGCGGTGCGGAAGCGCCCACGGGAAACCCGATGAAATGCAGGGGCCACCAGATGAACTTCTGCCGCAGGAACATCAGGGCCCACATGATGGCGGCGCCCAGTCCGAAGAAGAACCACCGGCCGGCGGGTTCGGACGTGGCGGTGATGGTCGTCGCGTAGTAGTTGAACCGGTTTTGCTGGAGCTCCCCGAAGAACTGCCAGTTGAGATTGATGCCCCCGTATTCGTAGGCCAGGTACATGACCGTGTAGATCGAACTGGCCAGGCTGCAGAGAATGGCCAGGCCGATGGCCGCGGTGAGCCAGCGCTGGTTCCTGAGCCCCGCGGTATCGGCCAGCTTCAGTCCGTTGGCCATGGAGGGCATGATGAGCGTGCGGGTGTGGGTGAACCAGAACTTGGTCAGCCCGATGGCGACCAGGTTGCGCGCACCGAGGACGGGTCCTGTGAACCCGTGGATCATGAACTCCTGGGGATTGAAGGTCTCCGCGAAGAGGACGCCTCCTTCGGCTACGATCCGCGCGAAACCGACGTAGACCGCCAGCACGAGGATCAGCAGAATGATGGCCAGCCAGGCGGATAGGCCGATCATCCACAGCCATCCGAGCAGGAACAGGACGCCCAGTCCGCCGCCGATCACGGCGAACCGGTAGGAGAGGGGTTCGTTGGCATCGTCCGGGGTGTCTCCGCCGCGAAACGCCTTGCCCAGGATCTCACGGATATGCGACCGGGCCAGCCAGAGGCTGAAGAGGGCGAGGACCAGCAGGGCGCCGAACATCTGGTACTCGCCGGGCAACGTCGTACTGCCCGCCAGGTCGATGCCAAAGCTCGCGTTCGCCAGGTTCTGGAGCCGGCCGATGAGGAAGAAGAGCCAGAGGCTGAAGGAGATCTCGAGACTGAGCAGATAGGCGAAACCCACCAGCGGGAAAGACAGGTTTATGGGCAGCACCAACTGGTTGCCGAAGAGACTGATCGTCTCCTGGAAGTAGATAGTGGGGAAAAAGTAGATGTAGTTGTGTACGGCGTTCCAGGCGTTGATCAGGAAGGGAATGGCGAAACCCGCCCACATCATCCGGTTGCGGAAGAACGGCGCTAGGCGGGACCGGTCGCCGTCTTCTCCCGGATCGATCATCTCGGCCGGCAGCTTGACCAGGGGAAAGACCAGGCGTTCCCGTTCCACCCACTGCTTGCGCAGGATGACCGTGATGCAGAACACGACGAAGTACAGCACCAGGACGAAGCCGAGCCAGGCAGCGAGAGGTCCGGCCCACTCGCCCCACGGGATGGCTCCGCCCCGGGGAAGGCCTTCGAAGAACGATCGTACGGCCTCGGAATCCTGGGGCAGCAGCCAGGGCTCGACGTGGGGGGTGATGGTCTCGACCCAGCGGTTTTCCGGCGTGGCGTAGTACATGGACGCCATGGCTGGGAGCAGGACCTCGGTCAGTCCGTACGACGGGATGGCCGACGCGATGAGCGACATGATGTAGACGACGGCCAGTTCGCCCTGCGTGAGGGCGTAGGCCGGCGACCATGTGCGCAGCAGCGTGTTGACGATGCCGACGAGGACGGCGAAGAGGAAGACCACCCCGATGGGCGTGAAGTTGCTGCCCAGGTACGATCCCTGGATGATCATGTTGGAGTAGGGGTCGGCGATGCCCAGGATCAGCGAGCAGGCCATGCCGACGGCCACGGCGCGGGGCGTGACCATCTCCCTTGGCGTAGATACGCGATGTGCTTCCCGGGCCGTTTCCGGCGGGGTGACCGACATGGGGAGCCTTTCGGGCCGGCGCAAAGCGCACGATTTGCAGTCGGTCATGGGGAACGACCGGTGAAGGGAAAGGGTATAGCCGGTCGAAAGCCTGTGTCAAGGTGATTGTCTGCGGCCCGGGTGCGCGGCGCCGCGACGCCGCGTACGGCGCCTGGAGGTCCGGAAGATAGGCTTGACGCTGTTCAAGTCCTCCTGTACGGTTGTCAATCATGACCATTACCAGTCTGCAGAACCCCCGGATCAAGGCGATCCGCGCGCTCTCACAGCGCAAACGGCGGCAGGAGAACGGATTGTTCTTCGCGGAAGGCATCCGGCTCGTCGACGAGGCGGTGCAGACCGGAGCGGACGTCGAAACCCTCGTCGTTGCGCCGGAACTGCTTCGAAGCGATTTCGGTCGGGACACGGTACGCCGGGCGAGGGAAGAAGGCGTCGAAATCCTGGAGGTCGGCGCCGACGTCTTTCGATCGTTGTCGGGGAAGGACGGACCGGCGGGCATCGGGGTGGTCGCCAGGCAGCGATGGACCGCCCTGGACGACGCGGGTGTGGGGCGGGGAAGCGGCGATGCTGCCGCAGACGATGCCGCCGCAGCCGCCACCCTGGGCTGGGTGGTCCTCGAGGACGTGGGCAACCCGGGCAACCTCGGTTCGATCCTTCGGACGAGCGAGGCGGTGGGCGCGTCTGGCATCATCCTGCTGGGGGAGACGGTGGATCCCTACGATCCCGCGTCCGTGCGGGGCAGCATGGGCGCGATATTCTCGCAGCGGGTCGTCCGTTCGTCGCTCGAAGCGCTGATCCCCTGGAAGCGCCGGACTGGAATCCCGATGGTTGGCACGTCGGACGCCGCGTCGGCCGACTTCAGGTCCGTGACCTACGACCTACCCCTCCTCCTGTGCCTGGGTGGCGAGCAGCACGGTCTCTCCAGAGCAGTCATGGATGCCTGCGATACCGTGGTACGCATTCCCATGGCCGGCCGGGCCGATTCCCTGAATCTGGCTGTGGCCGCGGGCGTAATGCTGTACGAGGTGTTGAGCCGGGTGCGGGGTGAGGTCTGATCCTTTCCTACACATCAATAACACATCGAATACCGTGATCGTTCGTATTTCGTGTATCTGGTGGATAGAATAGACGTTGTGCGCCTCTGCACTGATACGCGGCACAGAGCCACGCTCCGCCCCGCATGGCGCGACAGGGATGTTTCGGCGGATTCTCCGGTCCTTGTGGATTCTTACTGGGGCTTTCGGGATAGTAGTCGGGATCGTACCAGTCGCTGCACCACTCACGTACAAGCCCCGCCATGCCTGAAACGCCACACCAACTTCGGTCGCTGGGATAGTCCCGGGCAGGCCTGGGACCTTCAAGCTGCGCGACGTGATCGGAAAGCCAACAGGGATTGTCATACGAGCCATCCTCGTTACGGGACCCACCGCCGTTTAGCCATTCCCTCCATGCATCGAGATCGGTGAAATGACGGCCGGCAATTTCGTTGGCGCAACGACATATATCCTCGATCCACGCGTTTCCCCATGGGAAGACGTATCCTTCAGGACCCCGCGCCGCGTATTCCCATTCTGCTTCCGTAGGCAGACGGCCTCTCGCCCAAGCGCAATAGGCGGATGCGTCTTCCCAACTCACCGAACTGACCGGAAGAGGTTCACTTCCGGGTATAGGCAACCCTTCAGTCCACGCACTGTTCCATGACCTATGGATATCTTGATCAACCGGAGGCTCTCTTCCCGAATCTTCAATGAAGGCGTGGTATTGTCCGATCGTGACCGGTTCTTCATACATCCAGCACGCACTGATCTCGACTTCGTGCTCGTGTAATTCGCCAATCCAGTGCTTCCCGCCAACGGTATGATCCAACCACCTCTGGTCCCATCCCATCTCCTTCCAGAGCGCCAGTACGGCCTTACGGTCAGATCCCATCGTAAATCTACCTTCGGGGACTAGTACTAGGGACGCACCGTCTACATCGTTCGTCGCCCTTCCGAGGGAAGCGGCATTCATTCAATATCCTCCTTCCGCAAAACTTCATTGGATTCGGCATCGACATGGCTGCACGACCATCGGTATTGCGGCTGGTTGTTTTAGATCGGAAAACTACTTTTCCTTGTCTTGGATGCACCGGTCGGCTTATAATACCGGTCTGACTTCGGCAATCCCTGCACCATAAATCTATAACAAAGAGGTACGCCCATGCCAGTTACCCGCCGCGCTTTTCTGGAAACCTCCGCCCTCGCGCTGACCGGCCTTGCCGCTGGTCACGCGGCGTCCGCGAAGGCCCACGCCGCACCGGTACCCACCAACCACGGCGCCCCCGCGCCGCCGACCATTGTTTCGTCTCGCAACGGGATCCGCGGTGTCAGGAAGGCCTACGAGATGATGACGAAGGACCAGGCCGACCCGCTCGACGCGGTCATCGCCGGCGTGAACATACAGGAGCTGGATCCGAATGACCAATCCGTGGGGTTGGGCGGGCGTCCGAACGCGGACGGCGTCGTCACCCTGGACGCCTCGGTCATGCACGGACCCACCCGGCGGGCCGGTTCCGTCGCCGCGCTGGAGGATATCGCCTCGGCGTCGCTGGTGGCCAAGGCGATCATGGATTATACCGATCACATCATGCTGGTCGGCAAGGGCGCGAAGCGCTTCGCCCTGGGCATGGGTTTCAAGGAGCAGAACCTGCTGTCCGAAGAGAGCAGGCAGGACTGGCTGCGCTGGCGGTCCCAGCTCAACCCGGACGACGACTGGCTCGACCACGAGGACGACATCGTGATCGACCGTCCGGGCGGCACGATCAACATGTGCGGCGTGGACGCCAACGGAGATATCGGCAGCGTGACGACCACGAGCGGCCTTTCCTGGAAGATCCCGGGCCGCGTGGGCGACAGCCCCATCATCGGCACGGGGCAGTACTGCGACAACGAAGTGGGCGCCGCCGGTTCCACGGGCCGTGGAGAAGCGAACATCAAGGTTTGCGGCGCATTTCTCATCGTGGAATTCATGCGGCAGGGCAAATCACCCCAGGAAGCCTGCCTGGCTACGCTCGAACGGGCCGTGGCCATGACGGAGGACCGCCTGCTGACGGACGACGGCCGGCCCATGTTCAGCCTGAACTTCTACGCCGTGGCCAAGGACGGCCGGTTCGGCGGGGCGACCATGTACCAGATGCCGGATGAATACCTGGAGTACTTCCCGGGACGGGACAGCTACGCCGTGGCCAACGCCGACGGCGCCCGGCTGGTACCCCTGGCCTACGTCTTTGACAAATCGAAGATCCCCGCGCCGACGATGGAACGGTTGATGGAACGGGTGGAAGAAAGGAAGTTGGAGCGGCAGCAGAGATAAACCTGTTGGCCCGACCTGGTGTACTGGTAGGAATCCGGTCAACAGGAAACTCCGAGGTAGTGAATGACGCTGAATGAACAGCAGATCGCCGCGTTCCACGAATCGGGATACCTGTTCTTCGCGGGATTGCTCGACGAAGAGGAAGTGAGGACGCTTAAGAACGCGGTGCCGGACGTGCTCAGCCGGGAGGGACCGGAGGTAGTGCGGGAGAAGGAAGACCCCACGGCCGCCCGGTTGGCCTTCGGAGCGCATACTTACTCCGAGCCCTTCGAACGGTTGGCGCGGCTTCCTCGCCTGATGGACCCGGTCCGCCAGTTGCTGGGGGACGAGGTCTACCTGCACCAGACCCGCATGAACCCCAAGCAGGGCTTCGGGAGCGGGGCGTCGTGGACCTGGCACCAGGATTACCCGTCATGGTACAAGGTCGACGGCATGCCCGAGCCGAATTGCATCATGGCGTCGGTGTTCATCGATGATTGCACGCCGGTCACCTCGCCGCTCCTGATCATTCCGGGTTCCCACCGGTGGGGCCTGCTGGACTCGGAACTGCACGAGGACGCGAAAGGCCGCGGCTACGATCTTTTCCACATCGACCAGCCGACGCTTCAGCAACTGGCCGACGAGAACGGCATCGAACCGCTGATCGGTCCGGCGGGCTCGGTCGCCCTGATCCACTGCAATATCGTCCACGGATCTGCGGACAACGTCTCCCCTTGGCGCCGGGCTATCTTCTACCTGATCTATAACGCTACGAGTAACGGTTGCACGCGCGAGGTCAGGCCCTGGTACCAGAACAACCGGGACTTCACGCCCCTGGAACCGATCGGGGATGACGGGCTGCGGGCGTACAATACCGCGCAGGCCCCCCCGGCTCGCTAATCCCGCCTGATCCAATCTAAACCGGGCCAGTCCAATCTAGTCCACGCCACGCCACCTAATCCGCGGCATTCGCCGCCTGGATCGCCGCGTGGATGTACCCGTAGGCGTAGGCGAATCCCACCTGGCCCGCTTCGGGCCCCGAAATGCCGGGTACGTGGTCCGGCATGATCATGTACTCGTATCCCACTTCCTTGTAGGTGCGCATTGCTTTCAGCATGTCGACGTCGCCCTCGTCCGGGAAGACCTCCACGAATTTGTTCAGCCGTCCCTTGATGTTCCGGAAGTGGACGTTGAAGATCTTCTTCCGGGTGCCGAAATAGCGGATCACGTCATAGATCTCTTCCGAGGGGTTCTCCAGGCTTTCCGACATGCAACCCTGGCAGAAGTTCAGCCCGTTGTAGGGACTGTCGTACAGGTCGATGAGCTTCTTGAAACCGTCCGACATGCCCAGCACCCGGGCAACGCCGCGGTACGTGCGGCCGTGCCCGATGCCCGGGTCCGACGGGTGGCACGCCATCTGTACCTTGTATTCCTCGGCCACGGGGATGATCGTCTTCAGCCAGTGGTCGATGCGTTCCCACATCTCGTCCTCGTCGGCGGGACCCCCTTCGAATTCGGGCCGGGACTGGTCCAGCTTGTCGTAGTCGAAGGTCGACAGCTTCGCGCCGCCGCGGCCGTAACTGGGTTCGGTACGCAGGTGGCCCAGCAGGGTGATGTTGTAGTTCAGTCCCCTTATCCCGGCCTCCGAAGCCATGCGCACGGTCTCGCACATGCGGTCCAGCGCGCGGTCCCGCGCATCGCTCTTGCCCAGGAATATGGCGCCGGCCTCGTTGTGGAAGGCACTCGTGGAGCCCAGGGGGATATGGATCATCTCGAGGTTGATCCCGTACCGGTCGAACCGCTCGCGCTGGGCTTTCAGCAGGTCGGTCGTCCACTCGGCCCAGGGCTCCGCCGGCGTCTGGTCCACGTTGAACACGCCGAGTTGGGCCAGGACCTCGATGTCCGTGTCATTTCTGCAACGGGTCTGCGTTCCGATGTACATGTATGGCCTCCATGGTTCGGTGATCAGGTCGCTTCTTCGGGTTCTTCTTGCATGGTCTTGCCGAAAATCCGCACGCGCTTGCCGGAGAGCAGGTCCCTCAGCTTGCTCCGGATGGCCCAGAGACACGCGAGAGACGGGATCACCATCAGCGCCGTGATAATGAAAAAGGTCCCCCAGTCGCCATCGAGCCAGTCGACCATCGCGCCCGAGGACGCCGCGAAGAGAGTTCGCCCCGCCGTTCCGATCGAGGCCATCAGCGCGTATTGCGTGGCCGTATAGGTCCGGTCGACGAGCATCGAGATAAAGGCGACGAATATGACTGTCGCAAAGGCACCCGTAATGTCGTCCGCCACGACCGCCGTCGCGAACATCAACTCGGACTTGCCCGTCCAGGCCAGGGTGGCGAACAGCAGATTGGTGGCCGCCATGGCGATCCCCGCCGCGAACATGGCCGGTATCAGTCCGACCCGAATGGCGAAGAAACCGCCCAGCACGGTGAAGGCCACGGTGACGACCCATCCCAGCCCCTTTGAATAGAGGGCGATGTCCGACAGGGTGAATCCGATCTCCCGGTAGAAGATGAGGGACATGCGGCCCAGGAACGCTTCGCCGATCTTGAACAGGAAGACGAATCCGAGCACGGCGGCGGCGATGGCGATTCCGTTGCGCCGGAAGAAGCTCGTCAACGGATTGGCCACGGTACCCGCGAACCAGGCGACGACGCGGCCGAATCCACTCGGCAGCGCCAGGCCGGAGGCGATTCGTTCGTCGTCCTCGGCCTGTGCCGCGATGCGATCGGCGGCGGTGGGCTCGCGAACGAAGGCGAGCCCGATGTTACAGAGAATAACCACCGTCCCGAGACAGAGGAAGGTGGTCTGCCAGTAGTCTTCGACGCCGGCGTTCTGCAGGGCCTGCGCGGTCTCCAGGGCGATCACGCCGCCGAGTTTGAACCCCGTCCACCACCCGACGACGGCCGTGGCCGCGCCGGCGGCCATGGATTCGGATTCCGAGGTGCCAATCTGCTCGATGCGCAGCGCGTCGATCGCGATGTCCTGGGAGGCGGACGCGATGGCGATGACGAGTCCGATCGCTACGACAACGCTGAGGTCCGCTGTAGGTTGGGCGAGACTCCAGAGCACCAGGCAGGCCAGGATGACGGCCTGAAGTGTAACGATCCAGGCCCGCCGGTGACCGAGCCATCCGGTCAACAGCGGCAACCGTATGCGGTCGATCAGCGGCGCCCAGAGGAAGTTGAAGGCGTACACGCCGAAGATCAGGCTGGCCCAGCCAATGGCCGTGCGGGAAAGCCCGTCTTCTTTCAACCAGAGATTGAGGCAGCTGCCGATGAGCACCCAGGGGAATCCGCTGATGATCCCGAGCAGCAGAATGCGGGCCATGCGGCGCTCGAAGTAGATCGATAGCGATTCCCTGAAGCTACGCAAGGTCTCTCCCCGGTTGCGGTTCGTTCCCGAGCCGGCCGTGGTTGGGATGGGGTGTAGAAGACGACGGGAATGTATGCACCCCCACAGGCATCGTCAATTGAATTGCAGGTGTCCGGACCATCGCCTGACGGCGCCCCGGACCGTCGCCTGCCAGCGCCCCGGATCGCCCGATCCGGTGGTGAATGCGAAGGCGGTAGTCGTTGACAGGAAGGCGGGATTCCCATAGGATAGAACCATGTTTTCGGCTGGGACAACGTGGTTGAAGCCGGCCCGGGCGCATCGACGATCGGACGGCCTGTGGTTCGTCTGCGTCATAGGGTTCGTCGGCGTGCTGGTGCTTATTCTCACCGGTTGCGGCTCGTCCGGTTCGGACGCGGAGTCAACGGACCCAGACAACAAGGAGGCCGTTGCCCGGGCGTTCATGGTCCAGTTGGTCGAAGGCACGATTACGCCGGGGACGATCGGCTTCCACGAGATCCCCGAGGAGTTCGTGCAGGATGGAAAGGCGTTGTATGCCCGGTACGGCTGTACCGTGTGCCACGGTCTGGACGGTCATGGCGACGGACCGATTTCCTACACGCTGAAACCCCCTCCCCGCGATTTCCGGGACCCGGGGGCTTACCGCATCGGCCGTGACGTGGTCACGATCGCCGGCATGCTGAAAGACGGCATCCCCGACAGCCCGTCCATGGTGCCCTTTCCCCATATCAAGGACGAAGAGCGCTTCAAGATCGCCATGTACGTGGCTTCGCTTCAGCCGTCTGCGGACGCGCCTTCATCCGAACCATAGTACTCAACATGACGAACAAGAATCTTCAAGGGTATGTTTTCTGTATCTGGACTTTGATGGTGCTCGTCACGGCCGCCTGCCAGCCGGCGGACGACCTGGAAATCGACGGGGCCTGGATTCGGGCTACACCGCCGAACAGGGACGTCACCGCCGCCTACCTGGTGATCACGAACCGGTCGGACCAGCCCAGGGAACTGCGGTCCGTGGAGACGCCGGCCGCGGCGTACACGGAACTACATGCCATGCGCCAAGTTGACGATATGATGGAGATGGAGAAGATCGAAGGCGTGGTGGTTCCGGCGCAAGGCGAGGCCGTACTGGAACCCGGCGGCAACCACATCATGTTGTTCGGTGTAAGCAATCCGCTGGCGGAAGGGGAAGTGGTTGCTCTTACGCTGCGCTTCGACGATCAATCGGCACGGACCGTCACGGCCGAGGTGCTGAAGAGCCGTCCGTAGGCGCGTTCATTTTGCGCAGTTGATCTAAAGGTATTCCATTGGGTTCAAAGACGCCTGGTTATCATTCGACGATTACGATCCTCAGCGGTCTGGCCACCCTGGTCGCCGCGGGCCTGCTGCTCTTCCCCGGATGCCGCGCCGAACCGCCGCCACCGCCGCAGATCGACATCCCCGAACTGCTGGACTACGGCGAACGGTTTGGCGGTGATTTCATGCTGACCGACCAGGACGGGGAGCGGTTCGACCTGTCCGAGCACCGCGGCGACGCCTTCCTGATCTTCTTCGGCTATACCTACTGCCCCGACGCCTGTCCGCTCATGCTCTCCAAGCTGGCGGCCGTCTACGACGTGCTGGATCTCGAACCTGGACAGCGCGTGCGTACGATATACGTCACGGTCGATCCCAGGCGCGACACGCCGAAGCAGCTCGGGGATTACCTGGCCTACTTTTCCACGGTGGACGTCCGCGGCCTCACGGGATCGCGGGAGGAGATCGACGCGGTCGCCGAACGGTACGGCGTGCTGTACAAGTTGCAGCAGCCGAACGAGGCGGGGCATTACCTGGTAGCCCATACGACCACCCTGTTCCTCGTGGACCGGGAGGGCCGGCTGCGCTACCGGTTCCATCCGAGCGACACCCCGGAATACATCGCGGCAGGTATCAAACTGCTCTTCGAATAGACTGTAGAACATGCCTCGCGAGATCGATCGTGGATTGCGGAACCGGCGTGCTGGCGGCTTAGAGTTCTCGGCGCAGGGCGTCGACCGGGTTCATGGCGGCGGTCCGCAGCGTCTGCGTACTGACCGTCAGCCACGCGATCAACAGCCCGAGCAGACCGGCCGCGGGGAACAACAGCAGCGAGACATCGGAATGATAGGCGTACTGCCGCAGCCACTGCTGCATGACGAAGTAGGCCACCGGCCAGGCGATGACGTTCGCGATGACCACGAGGACGGTGTACTCCCTGGACAGCAGCAGGACGAGTTGACGTGCCGATGCGCCCAGGGCCTTTCGAATGCCCACCTCCCGCGTACGCTGTTTCGCCGTGAATACCGCCAGTCCGAACAGGCCGAGGCACGCGGTGAATACCGCCAGTCCGGCGAACATGGTGACGAGCCGGCCCAGCAGGTTATCCGACCGGTAGGACCGCTCAACGTCCTGGTCGAGGAACGAATAAACGAAGGGGATCTCCGGAGTGGAGGCCTTCCACATGGCTTCCAGGTCCCGCAGGGTTTCTCCCGGGTCGCCGGGAACGAACCGAACGGCATAGTATCCGGAGCCACCGATCGTGATGAATACCGGTTCGATTCTTTCGTGGAGGGACCTCAGGTGAAAGTCCCGCACGACCCCGACCACCTGCATTTCGTCGTCCACGAGCTTCACGTATCGGTCCATGGCTTCATCCGGTGAAGTCCAGCCCAGGCGCCGGACCGCCTCCTCGTTGAGTATGCATCCGGTCGAATAGCCCCTCCCGCCACCATCCGGGGTCTCTACCCATTTGAAGTCTCTTTCAAAGGATACGTCGCGTCCACGAAGCAACTCAAACCCGAAGGTTTCGACGAAACCGCCTTCGGTGTGTATGTACTGCATATCGACGACGGGCGATGCCGGATCATCGACACGTTCCACCGGAAAGATCGGCAGTCTTCCCCTACCCGCAGCCCGGCCGGGAATGTAACTTGCCCCGGTGACGCTGACCACCCCGGCGTGGCGGGGATATTCCTCCCGGATCATTCGGAAATCCATGCCCTGTATATCGGGCAGGATTACGACGTTTTCCTGGTCGAATCCCAGGTGCTTGTTTCTCATGAAGTCCAGTTGCTGGAACACGGTGCCCGTTCCGATAAGCAACAGTATGGCCATGGCGAACTGAATGACAACGAGCGCCTTGCGCAGCGTCACCGCGCCCGTATCCGAGGCTCCCCTGAAAATCACGGCGGGATTGATCCGAGACAGCAGTAGGGCGGGATAGGCCCCGGCGAGAAGACCGGCCCCTGCGATGATGCACGCGCCGCCCAGGAGGGTCCACGGTTCCAGTGAAGGCATTGAAAGCGCGTGGCCCGTCATGGACCTGAATACGGGCAGGACCACCCAGACCGCGGAGAGGGCGATGAGAAACGCCACGGCGCTCAACAGGATCGTTTCTCCCAGGAACTGGCGGACGATCTGACCTCTGGCGGCACCGGCGACCTTGCGCATGCCGATTTCACGGGCCCTTGTTATGGATCGTACGACGGCCAGGTTCGTGAAATTTATGCAGGCGATCAGCAGAATCAATACGCCGATGGCGGTCATCATCCAGATGAAAGACACGTCGCCGTTGGTTTCCATCTCGAGTTCGAGCCTGGAATGAAGATGTATGTCGAACAGTGGCTGCAGGTCGTAGATGTCGGTAAAGGCCGTCGCACGGAGCTGCGCGTCGAGATGATCTCCGATGCGAGTTCGCAGCACGGATCCAATCTCTTCAGGCGTCGCGCCTTCCGGCAGTAGCAGGTACGTGTAATACTGGCTGTTGGCCCAGTTCTGCAGCAACCTGTGCGGATCGCCCCTCCCCGACGTGGTGGCGATCGAAACGTAGAAATCCGGATGGTAATGGGCGTAGTCCGGCGGATCTTCCATGACGGCGGTTATCGTAAAGGTGAACTGGTGGTCTCCGGTGATGGTTTTTCCGGTAGGGTCGGCATCCCCGAAGTACTTCCTCGCCATCGTGGAACTGATCACCATGGTGTTCGGGGCCGTGAGCGCATTGGCGGGACTGCCCTGTACGAGCGGGACGTCGAACACGTCGAAGAGGTTGCCGTCGGCCCAGTAGACACGCTGTTCATAGAATTGCCTGTCCTCGGTGGTAAAAAGCCAGGTACCTATCGTTCCCCTGAGTCGGAGTACTTCCTCCACCTCCGGCACCTGGGCCTTGATGAATTCACCCAGCACGCCCGGCGTCCGCGCCGTGCGGTCCGTCACCACCCGGTAGATGCGGTCTCCCCGCGTGTTGTGGCGGTCGTAGCTCAACTCGTCGCGGATGTACAGGAGGATTACCAGGCAGCAGGCCATGCCGATGGCGAACCCAATGACGTTGATCGCGGCGTGGGACCTGGACGCCAGGATGTTCCGCCAGGCGGTGAGGAGGTAGTGTCCGATCATGGTCGCCTCAGGGGGCCAGTCGGGCCCAGTGGATGTCCATGGCGTCCTCGGTGCCCGCGTAATATACCACCAGGGCCGTGCTGTCGGACAGGGCTTCCGCGTAGGGCAGGCCGAAGGACCAAACCGAGAAGCCCAGGGCGCCCTTGGGATCGTCTGCCGGCGCTTCGTGGGTGTACAGGGTCACCTCGGATTCCGGATCGAACGGCCCGTCGATGGACGGCGCGACGCGGGCCTTGATGGACTGGTCTCTGAAGCGGTCCACCCAGGGAAGGACGACGCGCCCGTCCGGCAGCACCGCGGGATGAGCCGCCTGGTCGGTGACGCCGATATCCTCCGGGTCCGACCAGGTCCGGCCGCCGTCGGAACTGATGCGGCGGTGGATGTTCAGGTAGGATTCCGTTTCGGTGTTGTAGGTCCACGCGAAAGCGCCGATGCGTCCGTCCGGCGCCACGGCCGACCGCAGGTCCCAGTTGAAGATCAGGCCGGTCGGATCGTACCCGATGTTTATCGGTTCGCTCCAAGTCCTTCCCTCGTCCGTGGAGTGAAAGGCCACAACCCGCTGGTACCACTTCGACGCGTCGAGGTAGTGCTTGTTGGTTTCGATGGTCATGACCAGGGTGCCGTCCGGAAGCTGCATGACCGGGTTGGTCAGGCTCGCGGGCCCGATTTCCTCCGGCATGGGCACCTCTCGCCAGGCCGTCCAGGTGTTTCCGCCGTCCACAGAGTTCGCCAGGAGGATCGACATGGGCACGCATCCCTCGGTCTCCGGGTTGAAGAGTCCCGGGGCGTCGGGATAGGTCTCGCGGTCGATCCACATGGACGCGGCGATGATCCGGCCGGGCGCCAGTTCCGTCAGGTAGACGATCTTGACCGATCCGCGCACGCCACGGAGGACCGGGGACTTGAAGGGTCTTTCCGGTGCGCTCCAGGTCTTCCCCAGATCGGAGGACCGGCTGACTTCAATCACTTCGTCCGCGCAGTCCTTGGTCGTGCCGCTGTGCCAGGTGGCGATCAACGTACCGTCGGACTTGCATAGGACGGCTGGAAATGTAAGGTTTGCGCAGTCGGTGCCGGATACGCTACGGCTGAGTACGCCAGAGTCGATGATGCGCATGGATCGATGCCTTTCGAGATGGGTTGTTTATCCTGTTCGGGGCCGGGTGCTGCCCCGGGAGGTAACAGGTTTCGGCCGGGTCCGTGCGCGGCTAAGCGCGGCCAAGCGTGACCAAGCGGGACCAAGCGGGACCAAGCGGGACCGTTACATTCCTTCGCACCATTCGATCATTGTGTCGAGCACGGATTCCGCCAGGCTGTCGATCGATCCCCGGGTACAGTCCATGTCGCGCGTCGAGATATCGGTACCGTCCATGTCGCGCGATGACGCCGAAACATAATACTTGATCGTGGGTTCCGTGCCCGATGGGCGCACGATCACCCGGGTGTGGCCGGCTTCCGAGAAGGTGAAGATCAGGATATTCACCCGTTCGCCTGCGACGGGGCCGGCCGTACCCGTCCGCAAGTCACGCGCCTGGCCGTTCTGTCGGTCGATCACGCGGCATACGGCCCATTCGCCTATGTGCTCCGGCGGTGCTTCACGCAGTGCGGCCATGATGCCTTTGATCCTGCCGGCACCCTCCGCGCCGGGCAAGGCGACTGACCGCTGGACTTCCCTGAAATAACCGTACTTTCGGTAGATGTCATCCAGTTCGTCGCGCAGGGTACGGGTTTCTCGCTTCACCAGGGCGGCGTACTCGGCAAGAAGGATGCCGGTGGCAGCCTCTTTGTCCCGGATCCGCGCGTCCGCCAGGTAACCGTGGCTTTCCTCCGTGCCGAACACGAAAGTCATGTCCGCCGGCATTCGATCGATTGCCGCGCCGACGTGCTTGAAACCGACAGGTAGGTCGTCCACGACTTCCAGGCCGTAGGACCGGGCGATGATCGCGGCCAGGTCCGATGTGACCACGGTCTTGCAGAACAGCCCCCGCTCGGGCAGCGTGCCGGCCGCCTGTTTACGGTGGAGTATGTAGTGGCAGAGGAGCACGCCGATCTGGTGCCCATTCAGCACCAGTTCTTCCGACGGGGCCTTCCAGCTCCGGTCCGGCAAAGGAAGTGCGCATCCGATCCGGTCGGCGTCGGGGTCGCTGGCCAGCACGAGGTCGGCCCCGGTTTCCGAGGCTTTTTTAATGCCCAGCCGAAACGACGAGGGTTTTTCAGGGTTGGCGATGCCTTCTTCCAGGGTGGAGAACGCGTGGTCGGGCACGACCTGTTTTTCCACGTAGTGTACGTTCCCGTATCCCATTCTGTCCAGTGCCTCGGCCACGGAAGTCATGCCCACGCCGTGCAGCGGCGTATACACCAGGCGGATATCTCGTGCGCCGGCCAGTGTCATTTCGGTGAGGACGTCGATGTACTTCTCGTCCTGGTCCTTCGCGATTGTCCGGATCAGGCCGCGCCTGACGCCGTCCTCATAGGCGATTCGCCTGATTTCGGCTACACGGCGCATTTCCTCCGTGATGCCGGCGTCAAGGGGCGCGACGACCTGTCCGCCGTCGGGTCCGTATACCTTGAATCCGTTGTCGCCGGGCGGGTTGTGACTGGCACTGATCATCACGCCGGCCGCGGCCTCGAGTTCCCGTACGGCGAATGACAGGGCGGGGGTGGACCGGCAGCCGTCGAAGATACGCACCGGGACACCGTTGGCGGCGAGCACCCTGGCCGTCTCTTTCGCGAACTCCTCCGAGTTGCGCCGGGTGTCCCACGCCACGACGACGCCCGCGCCGGCCCGGTCGCCGAACCTCGGGTTGAGCTTGCCGGCCCGGTCGCCGAGCCTCGGGTTGAGCTTGCCCGCCCGGTCGCCGAGACTCGTGTTGTGCCAGCCTTCCGGACCGCTGCCGAAGTCCCGACGGTGCCTGCCGTCTGGTCCATTGCCGTCCGGCTCGTCCCCGGCGCCGGCTATAAACTGCGCCAGGCCCTGGGCGGCCACGCCCACGGTGCGGGTGTTGAACCGGTTCGGACCCGGACCCATCCTGCCGCGGATACCGCCCGTTCCGAAGGCCATATCGGAACCGAACGCGTCTTCAAGTTCACCGGTGTTCCCGCCTTCGACCCGTGCCCGGATCTCTCCATGGAACGCCGCGAACTCCGCGTCCGTCAGCCATCGTACCAGGGCGTCGCCCGCGTGGCGCGACAGGACGCCTTCGTCGATCCAGTCTTTAATCCGTTGGATGCAGCAGGGATCGCTCATGCCTGGTCCGTTTGGGTGAAAGACCGAAGTGACCGCACGTCGATCGATGTGCGTAGACGGCCGCCGTGGCCGCGTGCAGGTCAACGGGCGTCAACGGCCATTAGTGACCTCACGCCGGATCATGGGGAAACGCGGCAGTTCGCGCATTCACGCTAGAAGAACTGCAGTTCGTGTATGGTCCCACGAAAATACCAATAATCCACCAGGACCGCAATGGCGGCGCCGAGGACGTATCCGACGATGATGCCGATCATCAGGGGCTGAACGGAGAGGTAAAGACGCACGCCGCCGATCCGGATCAGGATCGTCTTCAACAGCCAGGCGAGAAAGACGGGGAAGAAAGCGTGGCGGGCGGGCCCTCCGGCGGCCACCACGAATCCAATGGGCGATATGGGCCACCAGCTGAAGTAGTACCGGGCCAGGGTCATCCCCGTGACCATCAGCATGCCGGCGACCAGGAAGAAGACTTCCGAGCCCGAGATCGTGGTGCTGTTCTTCATCCAGGTGACGATCAGGCCGTAGAAACCGGGGTCGCCGGCGACATTGGCGTAGTAGTTTGCCGCGCCGCCCATCCTGTAACCGGTGTAGGCAGAGTAGCCGATGGCCGTGACCGCACTGACGGCGAAGGTGACGGCGGACCAGAAGAAGAGCACGCGTCCCGACATGCCCAGGATGGACTGCAGCCGCGCGACATGCGAGGGCGTGATCATCGTGAACGTCTTCCAGTTTCGGGCGAAGGCACTTCCCAGGCCGAGACCCGTAAGGTTCTGGGGAGACAGCGAGGCGGAACCCAGCATGGCGACGGTGAATTGGTGGGCATTGATGGGCAGGTCCAGGAAGACCAGGCCTGATTCCGCCATGACCCGGCACAACGCGAAGTAGAAGAGGAACAGCAGCGTGAGGAAAACGGCGATCACGGGGAAGGACATACCCGCCGTGTGCAGCCACCAGACGATGTAGGCCATGCCGCAGGCGCCCGAAACCAGGGCGGCCCGGTAGGAGAAGAACTCGTCGTCGTCCCGCAGGTTCGTTTCCTTCCCCATAACGTGCCGCCAGACCATGGCCAGGTGCCGGCGAGCGATCCAGAATCCCCATAACGCGAAGGCGATCATGCCGCCGATGAACTGGACCGCGACCAGGCCGCCGGGGACGGCGGTACCCGAGTCCGCGGTAATCCCGACACGAGCCAGGATGCCCTGTTCCAGCGTATTGATAATCTGAAAGAACCAGACGCTGAACAGGATGTCCAAGTTGATGAAATAGGAGAAGGCAAAGGTGATGACGTTCATCCTGATCGCGTGTGCCGGAAAGGCGCGGCCGAGTTCGACGTTAAGCAGGGCATTGGCATCGATCGGAAAGGAAAACCACTGGGTCCAGTACGCCGTGGTGTTCCAGAGCATGATGGAAAAGGTGGCCAAGGCGCCGATGAGGAACAGGCGGTGCCGCATGATCGTAGGCACGACGAAGTGTTCTTCGTCGGTGGTCTCCGTCATCACGACCGCCGTCTGCACGAGGGGATAGGATAGACGCTCGTGCTCCACCCACTGCCTGCGCATCAGGATAACGAAGCAGACCCCGACGGCCAGGAGTCCGCCGAAAAAAGACAGCCACCAGAAGCTCGGGATGATCCAGGCCGCCCAGGGTATCGGGTAGTTTTCGGACAGTCCCCAGTAGTAGTCCCTGTTTGCGTTCAGTTCGTTGGTGACGACCAACCAGTCCGGGAGATAGGGAAAGAACAGCTCGCGCCATTGGTTCTCGGGGGAGGCGTAGTATTCGGCCGACGCCATGATGCCGACTACGTAGTTGGACATCCCCCAGGTCGGTACCATGAAGCCGACCCAGCCCAGGATGAAGACGAAAAGCAGTTCCCGCGACCGCAGGCCCCAGGCGGGACGGTATGCCTTCAGCAGTATATTGGGTCCCATAACGCCCAGGAGAAACGGGATCAGCAGGGCGAGATCGATATGGGCGAAGGTGAGGTGGGTGTATCCAAGGAGGTAGTGGCTCGTCAGCGAAAAGATATTGACGACCACGGCCAGCGCCAGGCCCAGGGCCACGGCCCGCGGTGTCGCTACTTGCTGAATGGATGGGGCACCCGTGACGTTCATAGGCGGTACAGGGACCGGTATTTCTCATCAACGTAGGCCAGGAAGCAGTCCGCGGTGAGCGGCTCGCCGGTGACGTGCCGCACAAGGTCACCCGCGCGATAGGTCATGCCGGGCCGATGGATGTGTTCCCTGAGCCAGTCCCGCAGCGGCAGCAGTTCCCCGCGGGCGATTTGGTCCGACAGGCCGGGCAGGTCGCGCTCGGCGGCGCGGTAGAACTGGGCGGCGTACAGATTGCCGAGGGTGTAGGTGGGGAAATAGCCGAAACTCCCGTGCGACCAGTGGATGTCCTGCAGCACGCCGTCCCGGTCGTCCGGCGGTTCGATACCGAGAAAGGCCTTCATCTTTTCGTTCCAGACCGCGGAGAGGTCGCCTGCCGTGAATTCGTCCGTGAACAGGCCGCGCTCTATTTCGAACCGGAGCAGGATGTGCAGGTTGTAGGTGATCTCATCCGCTTCGACCCGGATGAGCGAGGGCTTTACCTCGTTGACCGCGGCGTAGACCTCCTCTTCGGTCACGTCCGCGGCCTGGTCCGGGAACACGGCGGAGAATTCGGGGAAGAAGTAACGCCAGAAGGCCCTGCTCCGGCCGACCATGTTCTCCCACAGGCGGGACTGGGATTCATGGATGCCGAGGGAGACCGACGCGCCGCGGGGTGTGCCTTCGTGTTCCGGGTCATGGCCCTGCTCGTAGAGGCCGTGTCCCGCCTCGTGGATGACACCGTAGAAGGACTGCATGGGCAGGGTCTCGGAATACCGGGTCGTCAGGCGGACGTCCTGCACGCCCATGTGCGTACAGAAGGGATGGGGGGAGATATCCAGGCGGCCGGCCTCGAAGTCGAAGCCCATGCGCTCGGCGGCCGTGACGCCCAGGCGCCGCTGGTCGTCGATGGGGTAGTTCCGCTCCAGGAAGTCGGTGCGGGGCCTGACCCCGGTGGACGCGATGCGCTGCACCAGGTCCACGAGGGGGCCGCGAATCGAATCGAAGACCGCCGCCGTAACTTTCGTGGTGGCATAGGGTTCGTATTCGTCGAGCAGCGCGTCGTAGGGTTCGTCTTCGTACCCGACCGCTTCGGCGACCTCGCGCTGGAGGGCGACCAGCTTGTCGATCCACGGCGCGAAAGCCTTAAAATCATCTTCCTTCCGGGCCTTGATCCACACCCCGATGGCCGCCGAACTCGTTTCAGCGATGGATTTGACCAGGTCGACGGGAACCTTGACCGCCCGGTCGCTGGAACGGGCGATCTCGCGGATGTTGACCTCCTCGTCGGCCGTCAGCGATTCCGACCGGGCGGCGTCCAGTGCCGCCCGCATTTCATCGGAGGTGATCCGCTCGTGGGCCATCCCGGAGAGGGTGGCGAGTTGCCGCCCCCGGCCGGCCGCGCCCTTGGGGGGCATGTAGGTTTCCTGGTCCCATCCCATCAGGGCCAGGGCGCCGTACAGGTCGCTCACCTCGCGGTACATCTCCATTACCCGTTCGTAGTGCGTTGGCACGGTTGCATCTCCCTTTTTTAATTCTCGCTACGTGGCCAGGACCTACGTGGCCGGGACCTACGTGGCCAGGACCGTCTTGACGCGCATCCGAAGCCTGCCATGAGCCTTTCGAAGGACCTGCTCGACCTGGCACGGTTCATCCCCTTTGGCGAATATGAAACCGGGGTAGCCGGCCCCTTCCGGCAACGGGGTCAGCATGTCGCCTTCCTTCGCGGTGACGACCACGTCCTCCACGCCCGGGGTCTTCTTCGCCTCCTCGACGCCGTCGAATCCCTGGAACAATCCGCCTTCCGGCACCGGCAGCATCATCACGCCCGCGGCCCCCGGTTTGTTCCCAGAGTCGTCCATTCCCTTCGGCTCGCTATCCGTCCCGCGATCTGTGCCGCCGCGGCCCTGCGCCTTGCGGCCGACGCCGTCCACGTGTTGCCCCAGGGCGTGGCGCAGTATAAGTTCCTCCAGGGACACCCCCAGTCCGTATTCCAAAACGCGGGAGCAGAGGCCGCCGATGGACCGGCCCGCGATCTCGATGATCCGGGCCTCGCCGTGGTGGACCCGCAATTCGGCATGGACCGGTCCCTCCGTGAGTCCCACGGCCGTGGAAGCCCGCTGGACGGCATCGAAAGCGACTTGTTGCGTCTCTTCGGGCAAGCGCGAAGGCGTAACATAGATCGTCTCTTCGAAAAAGGGTCCCTCCAGGAGATCGGGCTTGTCGAACAGGGAGAGCACACGCAGGCGGCCGCCGTTCAACAGGCCCTCCAGGGCTACCTCCTGCCCGGGTATATAGGACTCCACCATGATGCGGTGGGCATCGGGATCAAGACTCGGCGGCCGGTCCGACATGCCTTCGAGTATGCGGCCTATCCTGCGGAACGCTTCGATGAAGCCGTCTGGCGAGTCGGCCCGGATTACGCCCCGGCTGCCCGATAGCAGGATGGGCTTGAGTACACATGGATAACGCTGTTCGAGTGCGATTTCCTCGACGGGGACCGAAAGGTCGAACCGGGCGAAAGGGGGGCACCATACCCCCGCGGCCGAGAGCATTTCACGCATGCGGAACTTGTTGCGCGCGGCGATGGCTGCTTCGGGCGTGTTGTGCGGAAGGCCGAGGACCTTACACGCCCGGGCGGCGATTTCGGTGGTATAGTCGTCTACGGGCACGATGGCATCGAGGGGATGTTCACCGGCGTAGTCCACAATTTCATCCACGGCCTGCGACACGTACCGGAGCCTGAGCGAAAGCGGGATGTCCCACTCCGCAGCCAGCACCTGGCAGAAGTCCGATCCCACGACGACCTCAAGGTTCAGGCGGCGCGCCGCTTCCAGAAACGGATCCGCGCGATAGGTCGTCGTCGGCATCAGGAGAAGCAGTCTTTTGGACGGGTTTTCTGCTGGCATGATAAGATTGAAAAATAGAAATTCCATGGACCGAAATCAATGAAATCGCCCGTCCTGTCGCACTACCATACACAGGTATAGCGAAAAAAAACTTGCTTACGAAACTGCGCACGAAATATATTGCACGTACATTTCGCGTAATTCACCCGCAAAGTACAGGACCTTAAAACGTTCTGTCGCGGGTATTCTCGCACTCTATCGGGTGCATTACTCCCATTATTTTATCTGGAGGGTAATCAATGAATCGCACAGAATTGGCCGGTAAGGTTGCGGATGCTACTGGGTTGTCCAAAGCGCAAGCCGACGCCGCAGTCGCCGCAGCACTCGACGCCATAAAGAGCAGTCTGAGCGACGGCGATTCCGTCACGCTGATCGGTTTCGGCACGTTCAGCGTATCGAACCGCGCTGCTCGCCAGGGGCGAAATCCCGGTACGGGCGAGTCCATTACGATCGCGGCGAGAAACGTGGCCAAGTTTACGGCAGGCAAGGCTCTAAAGGACGCCATAGGCTAAATCCGAATCACAGGAGCCGGTCCGGTCGTATCGTACGGTCCGGCTCCTTCCGAAACATCGACTCACGGATGGATCCGAATTACGAGACGTCGAATGTACGTGCGCCTCGAGGTTTTTCCATCCGTCTTCCTGATTGAACCGGGAAGGCCGAGTCGTACTTTTTTTAACCGGTAAAGCACACGTGTGCATATGCGGAGGATCGCCTTGCCGCTCTATGAATTCACACTCACGGATTTCCTGTTTCCCGCGGATCTTCCGAACAACAAGGCCAATTTCCGCTTCGTCGTCGATCTGCGCTTTATCAACCACCGAAGCCAGTTTGCCACCGAACATGCCGTGATGCCCAGTCTCGACACCTTCTGGGAATGTGATACCGGGAGGTCGGGCAAGCCGAATTACGTTCGAAACGCCGGGGAGGAGAGCCTCAGGATCGGCGAAGGCCCGCCCGACCGGTGCGGCCGGTTCGAAATGGAGGCGATAGACGATTGGGACAAGCTGATCCTGTTGGTGCGGGGGAAGCGAATCCATTCCATACAGTTCAAGGTGTTCGACGTAGACCGCAAAGACGCCTGGGACAAGATCAAGGATTTCCTGGGCGGGATCGTCGAAGCCGTCATCGGCAGAATCAAGGGAACGATCCCGGAAAACCTGCCCCTGCACCTGCCCGAATCCCTGGGAGGCGCCGCGGACGACCTGCAGTCCTTTCTCCTGAAGAAAATCGCGGGTGGCGACGCGATCCTCTTCAGGGGATCAACCACGCTCGGGGAATTGACCGATGGTGAAAAGGCCCGCATGACGGTCCACGGCCGGGGCACCGGTGGAACCTACATGATCGGTTTCGACCTCACCCAGCGGGATGGATGACCAGATCCGTCATGATAGTAATCATCAGTGATCTTCACCTTACCGACGGCACGACCGGGCAGACAATCAAGGAAAACGCCTTTCGGATCTTTGCAAGGCGGGTCCGGGACATGGCCTTCGCGGCCTCATGGCGCAAGGGAGGCCGATACCAGCCCATCGAACGTATCGACATCCTCCTTCTCGGAGATATCCTGGACGTCCTAAGGTCCACAGCGTGGCTGGAGCAAGAGTATGGGCCGCGCCCCTGGAGCGATCCCGACGATCTGGCATACATCGGGAAACTGAACGACATAACCACCGCTATCCTGGCGCATAACGAACCGTCGCTGGCATGCCTCAGGAACCTGGCCGAACCCGGTGGTCTCCTGCTGCCACCGCCCGGCGGCGCCAATGGGGATCCACAGCCATCCGAACCCGGCCTGCCGGTCGAGGTCGGCATCCACTACATGGTGGGGAACCACGATTGGTTCTATTGCCTCCCCGGTAGAGCCTTTCAGCTTCTCCGCAGAAAGGTCGCCGCCGCCCTGGGACTGAAAAACGACCCTGAACAGCCCTTCCCCCACGGGCCCGAGGAGTCTACCCGCATTGCCGGGATACTGCATGCGCACGGAGTCCGGGCGTGCCATGGCGATATCTACGATCCGTTCAACTTCTCCGGTTCGCGGGACCAGGCCTCCCTCGGAGACGCGATCGTGATCGAGCTGTTGAATCGTTTCCCCTTCGAAGTCCGCAACCGCATGGGCTCGCTGCTTCCCCGGACCTTCATCGAAGGACTGCGCGAACTGGACAACGTCCGTCCGCTGGCCGCCGCCTCCGTCTGGGTCGACGCGCTGCTGCACGAACACGGCGTATCCCCGATGCAGGCCGGGAAAGTCAAGGACACGTGGAACAGCCTGGTGGACGACTTCCTGGGCCTGGATTTCATACGGGACCGGGGTTCGGTGTACAACCCCTTCGAGCGCGTGGACAAGCTTGAGTACGCGCTCCGGTTCACGCGGGACGTTCCGTTGGGCCTGTCCGGTGCGCTGGGTGCGTGGTGGAATCGTGTGGCGGGCGATTCAGCGGATTCCTACTTTGCCCACGCGGCCAGGGAGAAAGCGGTTGTAGACCAGGAAGCCCGCTTCGCGGTGTACGGACACACCCATCATCACGAAATCGTGCCGCTCGACGTCGCGCCGGAGAACGGGCGCCGGGGAGCGCAGGTCTACTTCAACGCGGGCACCTGGCGCTGTGTGCACCGTCTCGCCCGATCCTCCCGTTCAGGCCGGGCCTTCATCTCCTGGGACGTCATGACCTACCTGGCCTTTTTCCAGGACGACGAACGAAAGGGACGGCCCTACGCGTGCTGGTCCGGGGCACTGGGGAAAGGCTTCGATTAACGCCTTTTGATCCGTGGCGGGCAGCCGCCTGTGCACGGACGTTTCCGACGCCTGTGCACGGTCGTTTCCAGCGTCTCTCCCTCGGCGCGCGGCGGTTCTTTTCCCTTGACTTGCAGGGGCTCGCGCCCTACCATGGTGCTGTTGTCTTGGGAGATCCGGGGACGGTTTGCCGGGGTGGTGGAATTGGTAGACACAGGAGACTTAAAATCTCCCGGACCTCAATAGTCCGTGCCGGTTCGAGTCCGGCCCTCGGCATTCGGGGTCATGAACACACTGGTGAATGCTGATTTGCAGGGCGCTTAGCTCAGATGGTTAGAGTGCCACGTTGACATCGTGGAGGTCAGTGGTTCGATCCCACTAGCGCCCATTCGATTCCGAACCGTATAGCTGCCCGGCACGGGTCTCCCCGGCCGGGTTTCTCATGCCTACTCGATCCCCAACCTGATGTTGTTATCCGCAACCTGTTGCTGTTATCCGCAACCTGTTGCTATTCCGCATGAAGATCACGGACGTCAAAGCCGTCTACCCGTCACGGAACAAGAAAGGGACGGGCGCCTGGCAGGAATACTACTGGCAGATCGTGGTCCGGGTGGATACGGACGCGGGTGTGAACGGGTACGGTTATGGCGGGGGCGGCGAGCCCGGCAAACTGATCGTCAACGGCCACCTGCGCGATGCGCTGGTCGGCAGGTCCATCGGGAGCGTGGACGATATCCGCCGGGTCTGGGACAACCTTTACTTCAAATCCCTGCCGTACGGCCGCGGCGGCGTCACCATCATGGCCCTGAGCGGGATCGACCTGGCCCTGTGGGACCTGCTCGGAAAGGCCGAGGGCAGGCCCGTGTACGACCTGATCGGAGGATTGAAGAAGGACAGGATCCGCGCCTACGCGACCGGGGGCGATTTGTCACAGGTCCGCGACCAGGGCTATACCGCGGTGAAGCGATCGCACCAGTGGCGTTCAGAGGCCGACTACGATTCGGCCGTGGTCCAGGCGGCCCGATGCAGGGAGATGTTCGGCCGGGACGCGCTGCTCATGTTCGATTGCTACATGTCCTGGGATAACGTAATTGCATTGCGGATGCGCGAAATCCTGGACGATTATGCGCCTTACTGGTTCGAGGATCTTGTCACACCGGACCATCTGACCGAGCTGGCGGAACTCCGGCCCCGGCTGGCCCCGGTGCTGCTGGCCGGCGGTGAGCATGACTTCTCCCACCACGCCTTCGCCGCCATCGCCCGAGCCGGCGCCCTGGACCTGTGGCAGCCGGATATCACGTGGTGCGGCGGCATTACGGCCGGACTTCGAATCGTCGATATGGCGAGGTCACACGGCGTGCCCGTATGCCCCCATCGCGGCGGTGAGATCTGGGGGCTGCACCTGATCGCGGCCACGGAGTGCATGGACCTGGCGGAGACCCACCCGGACCGGTGGAGCGGCGGGGAGGACGCGGTCCTGATCGACGAGCCCGTGGTGTCGGAAGGCAGCATCGCACCGTCCGGCCGTCCGGGATTCGGCGTCACGCCGAGACCGGAATTTGCCTGAACTTCGGTGTAACCTGCATCCGCTCCCGTGGAATCTCAGGAGGCGTTTCGGATTCCCCTATCTCGATGAAACTGTGTGATTTGTGGTTTATTCCCCGGCTCGATCGGGGAATTGACGCCGGATCATATCCGGCATGTTGATGCATCGGCATGAACCGCGCCTCGTACTGCAGCACGGCGGCGCAAAAAGGAAAGGAGGAGTTATGATATCTGAACAACGGAGGTGTGACGACTGATCTGATCAGTTGACATTCCTCCAGACGCAAGCCGGGCGTCTCGTATTTCCAGGGGCGCCCGGTTTTTTTAGTGCTTGCGCCGCTTACAGGCCGCGTATATTCGTGCACAGACACATCGTAACCCGCAGGCCGACAGGTCTCGCCGGCACAACGCCGGACCACGCCGCCCATGTCCCTCTACCCTTTCATTCGCCCCCTGCTATTCCGCCTGGACCCGGAGTGGATACATCGCGCAACGCTCACCGCGGTCGGCACGGCGGGGCGCATTCCTCCCGTGCGCGGACTGCTCCGAGGTCTCCTTGCCGTGGACGATCCGCGGCTCAGGGTGGAAGCCGGCGGGCTCGCCTTCCCCAATCCCGTCGGTCTGGCCGCCGGGTTCGACAAGAATGGCGTCGCCATGGCAGGACTCGCTTCGGCGGGATTCGGATTCGTGGAGGTGGGTTCGGTCTCGGCCCATCCATCGGAAGGCAATCCCGGGCGCCCACGGCTGTTCCGTGTCCCGGAAGATGATGCGATCGTGGTCCATTACGGGGTGCCCAACGACGGTGCCGAAGCGGTGGCGCGGCGGTTCGCTTCCGCCCGGCCGTGGCGGTCGCCCGGATCGCCCGGACCGCCTGGATCGCTCGGATCGCCCGGACCGCCGGGATCGCCTGGATCGCCGTGCTCGCTCGGCCCGCCCCGCCCGCCCCCCCCGCCCCCCCCCGCCCCGCCGCCCCCGCCCCCTGG
>VXRC01000028.1 GCA_009838645.1 Gemmatimonadota bacterium
ATCGTAGGCCGTCTTCACCGCTTGAAGGAACCCGTCTATTTCCTCCTCGTCGATTTCATCCGCGGCATGAGCGAGGCTGCCGAACAGGACGGGTGCCGCGGCGGCTTCATCCGCCGGCTTCTCCGGCCATGCTTCGGTAATACCCGCCGCAATCTTCGATACCGGGCCAATCTCGATCAGCGTATTCACGGCAAGACCGGCCAGGTTTCGCGCGGAAGCGCCCGACCCCTGGCCCGATCCCTGGCCCGATCCCTGGCTCGATACCTGGCCGTCGTGCGATCCCTCGCCTTCGACTGTCCGATGGACCCAGCGGTCCAGGTCCGCCATCTCCGCCGATCCCACCCTTTCTCCCGTGGCTCCGCTGATGATCGTGAGTGACGGCGTCGATACGGATATCTCATCCAGCCTGGTCTTTGATGCTTCTGCGGCTGCCGATACATCGCGCCCCATATCCATGGTCCTGGCGATCTCACCGCGCGCCAGTGCGATGCGGAGTCCCTCGTCGAGCGTGAACGCTCCGGCAGCCTGCGCGGCTGCGATCTCCCCGACGTTGCGGCCACAGACTGCCGAGGGCCGTACATCCAGGCTGGACCACAGGGCGGTGATCGCGCACTGAAGCGCATAGGCCGCCGGGTCCGCCCAGGCCGGATCGTCGATCGGATGCTCCGCCCCTTCCTCGTCGAACAGGGGATTGAGCAGGGAGACGTCCGTTTCTCCGCGGAACAGCGCTTCGCAGTGATCCAGGACGCCTCGTACCACGGGTTCCGAATCGTACAGGCGCTTGCCGATATCCCGCCATCCGTCGTCCCAACTATCATATACGAACGCCACCTTCGGCGCAGCCGCGGCCACATTGATCGAGTTCGACTCGACGGAATCTAAACTGGCCTCATTCGACGCGAGTTCCTCCAGTCCTTCGCGGAGCGTTGCAACACTACGAAACACCACGCCGTTCCGGCAATTGAAATGGCTTCTTCCCATGCTCGCGGTCCAGGCCATGTCCGCCAGGAACTCCTCTTCCGATTCCGCGCCCGAACCGGCCGGGAGATTTCGATCCAGCCAGGACAGGTAACTTCCGGCGAGTTCCCTGAGTGCCGCCGGGTTCTTGCCCGAGAGTGGCAGAAGCCGATACGTCCGCTCCACGGGGCGCTCGTTGTCTCGTTGCGGTTCCGGGACGCCCGGAGGCAGTTTCAACGCGACGGTTTGCGGGGCGCCGGCCGCTTCGATCTCAGTTTCCGCCGGTTGCACGTTCTCGTCGCCCGTCCCATAGCCTTCGACCAACACGTGGGCGTTCGCCCCGGATATGCCGAAGGCGCTGACCCCCGCGCGATGCGTCCGGCCGGGATGGACCGGCCAGTCCACCGCTTCTGACGTCACCCGCACGGGAAGCCGGTCCCAGTCCACGTTAGGGTTTGGTTTCTCGAAATGCAGTTGTTTCGGGATACGTCTGTGGCGAATTGCCATGACCACCTTGATCAGTCCGGCGAGGCCGGCGGCGGACTCGAGATGGCCGATATTGGTCTTCACCGATCCGACCAGGAGCGGCCGGTCCGGCGCGCGTCCCCTGCCGTAAACCGCGGCGGCCGCCTGCACCTCGATCGAGTCGCCCAGCGCCGAACCGGCGCCGTGGGCCTCCAGATAGTCCACTTCCGCGGGATCGACGCCCGCCTGCGCCAGCGCGTCCTCGATCACCCGTTCCTGCGCCGGACCATTGGGCACCGTGGGCCCCGCGGTCGCACCGTTCTGGTTGACCGCCGAACCCCGGATGACGCCCCAGATGCGGTCGCCGTCCGCCTGGGCCGCGCTCAATCGTTTCAACACGACCACGGCGCAGCCTTCGCCTCTAACGAAACCGTCTGCTTTGGCGTCGAAGGCGTAGCAACGACCTTTATTGGACAGCATGCCCAGGTAGGCCATTTCCGACGTGATATCGGGGGACAGCACCGTATTTACCGCTCCTGCCAAGGCCATATCCACTTCTCCTAGACGAAGGCTGGCCACGGCCTGGTGCACGGCAAACAGGGCCGACGCACAATTCAGTTCCAGAGGTACCGAGGGACCTTCCAGGCCCAACAAGAAGGAAATCCGGCTTACTGTCAGGCTTCTGGCCGTACCCAGGAAATTGACGCCGCCTCCCCGGTTCTTCATCAGATCACGATACTCGCTGGAAGATACACCCGTGTACACCCCCGTACGCGAACCTCGGAGCCGATCCGGATTGATTCCCGCGTCATCGATCGCGTGCCAACTCGTCTCCAGCAGGAGCCGCTGCTGGGGATCCATGCTGCGCGCTTCCAGTGGCGATACCCTGAAGAACCTCGCATCGAACTGGTCTATGTCGTCTATGAACCCAGCGCGACGCCAACCTTCGTCGCCCTGGTCCAGCCCATCCGGCGATACACTCGCCGATCCAGTGTCGGGACGCACGTCTGTGACGGCATCCGTACCTTCTTCCAGCATGCTCCAGAAGGCATTCAGGTCCGGCGCGCCGGGAAAACGGCACGCCATGCCGATGATGGCAATGCCTTCGTTTTCGGTCCGAGCCACGGCGCCGCTTGCGGGCCCGGTGGGTGCAAGCGGGGCAGCAGAGGCACTGCTCTCCTGCCTGGCGGGCGCATCCGGTGCGGCGATAGCAAAGCGGCCGGATCCGGCAGGCGCTTCCGAACCCGCGGCTTCGCTTCCGCTGCCGCCGCCGGATCCAGGATCGCCGCTTTCCAATTCCGCGTCGCCGATCTCGTCCATCAGGTGGGTGGCGAGAGACGAGATATCCGGATAGTCGAAGACAAGGGTGTTGGGCGCCGTGTAGCTGCCCGAAAGTGCGCGGTTCAACCGGTTCCTCAGCTCGACCGCCATCAGCGAATCCATGCCGAGGTCGAAAAACCCCACGGTAGGCGCGGGGGTGGACGACAACCGAAGCACCGACTGCACTTCCCCTTGCAGAAAGGAAACCAACACATTCTCCCGCTCCGCGGATGGTGTGTTCCGCAGGCGGGTCAGGACGTCGTCCGAGGAGGATTCCGGCGCCTCTTCCGCCGCCTCCTGGGCTGCCGCAAGCAGGTCCTCGAGCAAGGGCGGCCGGCTTTCCGCCGCTTCTTCGAACACGGCCCAGTCCATCGCCATGACCACGGAATGAGTCCCGTCCTGCCGGACCAGCCGGTCCAGCGCCCTCAGGCCCTGCTGCGGGGTAAACCAGCGGCCGCCGAGGGCCGCGCGCTGGCTTTCGATCCGTTCCTTCTGCTCCGCCGCCTCGCCGATCTCCGACCAGGCGCCCCAGGCGATGGCCTGGCCCGGAAGCCCCAGTGCCCGCCGGTGGCCGGCCAACTGGTCCAGGAACGCGTTGGCCATGGCGTGGTTCGCCTGGCCCGGGTTGCCCATGACGCCGACTCGGCTCGAGAAGAGCACGAACAGATCCAGGTCCCGGTCCCGGGTTGCCTGGTGCAGATGCCAGGCGCCCAGTATCTTGGGCCGCAACACGGTCTCGAAGTTCTCCCAGCGCTGGTTCCCCAGCGCGCCGTCCGACAGCACGCCTACACTGTGGATCACCCCACCCAGGGGAGGCAGTTCCCGGTCCATGCGCTCGAGCATCGCGTCCACCGCGTCCAGGTCGGTCACGTCCGCCAGTTCCACCTTTACCGTTGCACCCCGCTCACGGAGTTCCTGTATGGCTTCTTCGGCTTCCGCGTCCGGCTGGCGACGGCCGTTAAGCACGATCGTGCCGGCGCCGCGGTCCGCGAGCCAGCCGGCCACCGCGCAACCGATGCCGCCCAGTCCCCCCGTCACCAGGTAGGTGCGGTCCTTCTTCAATCGGCCTGTGACCAGCGGGGGCGGCGTCACGACGATCTTTCCGAGATGGCGGGCGGACCGCATGAAGGACAGGGCGGCGCCCGCTTCGGCCAGGGGCCAGCGGCTGTGGATGATGGGTTTGAGTTCTCCCGAAACCATGCGTGCCATGATTCCTCTGAGGACGCGGCCGACCCAGGCGGGATCCGTCTTCTTCAGTACATCCAGTTCCAGGATGTCGTAGGCCACGTCGGGACGGAGCGCGGCCATCTCGTCCCCGGTCAGGATGTCGCGACGGGCCATCTCCACGAATCGGCCATCGGGCTTGAGGCAGGACAGGCTGGCGTCGATGAACCCCTCGCCCGTCAGGCTGTTCAGGACCACGTCCACCCCTTCGCCATCCGTGGCTTCGAGGATCTCCGCTCCGAATGCCGTCGTGCGGCTGTCGTAAATGTGTTCAACGCCCAGCGAACGGAGATAGGCCTGCTTCGGGGCGCTTGCCGTGGCATGGACCTCGGCCCCCGCGGCCTGAACCAGCTGGACGGCCGCCAGGCCCACCCCGCCGGCGCCGGCGTGAATGAGCACTTTTTCTCCCGCCTCGAGTCCCGAGTACTCGAAGGAAAGCGCGGCGGATACGAAGGCGCTGGGCACCGTGGCGAGCCCGGAGACGGAGAACCCCTCCGGTGCGGGCGCTACGAGGTCCCCATGGGTGATCATAAGCGGCGCGAAGGCGCCGAAGCCCAGTCCCACTACGTGATCGCCCACGGAGACGGACGATACTTCGTCGCCCACCTCGGTAATCACGCCGCACATCTCCCGGCCCAGGAGCCCCTCTTCGATGAAACCGAGGGACCGGAATACATCCCAGAAATTGAGTCCTGCCGCCTCGACGGCGACCCGGACTTCCCGGGGTTCGAGCGGGCGCGGCGGGAGCGGCTGTACAAAGGGTTGGTCGAACACGCCCGCAGGGTCGGGCGCCAGCACCCATTCCTGGTCTTCCGGAAAGTCCAGGCGGTCGGATCCGTCTCCCATGTGAACCAGCCGTGCCACCATGCGGCCTTCCCGCCGGTAGACGATGTGGTTCTCATCGTCCGGATACATGAGTTCATTGACGAGATCGGGATCCGGCGCGAGCTCCGCGGGGTCCAGATCCAGCATCCGTGGTTGCAGATGGGGCGCTTCGCGGGCCACCCCCTTGCCGAAGCCCCAAAGGGCGGCGCCCGCCAGTTCACCGCCGAGTTCCCGTTCCAGCACTTGGGATCCGCGGGTAACGAACCAGACGCCCCTGGTCGGGGTCGAATCGGTGTCGATCAATCCCTGCACGAGGGCGAGGGCGCTGGCTCCGGCACGCTGCACTTCCGCGGCCAGTTCTAGCGTGGCGGCCTGCGCACCGGGGCCATCCAGGCCGGCCAGATGTGCAATGCCGCTGAACGGTACGTCCTGCGGCAGGCCTTCGATCAGCGTTCGCCACGATTCGCGTTGCCCCCATTCCACGGCGGTCCTGACGATACCCGGGCCGGTTGCGGCAGGCTGACCGTCCGCTGCATCGCCGTCCCGCACCAGGTAGACCGTCTGGTTCCGTGCCGCCAGCGCGGACGCGAGTTCCGCTGCCCGTCCCGCCCGGTCCTCGGTGAGGATCCACGCGCCGGAAGGCTCGGACACCTTCGCCGGGCCCTGGGCCACGATCACGCCTTTGTCCAGGATCGTGGATGCGTCCGATGTATCCGGTCCGTCGGGTCCCAGCACTTCCGCTTCCGCGAATCCCGCGTCGCCAAGAGCCTGCTTCCATACGTCGGGCCCTGCCAGCGCGTGGTGGGGCCGGTAATCGTCGGCGAACCGCCACCAGCCGTCGAGCTGTCCGAAAGTCAGGTCCATCCAACCCAGTCCGCTGAGGTTCTCGAGGGCAATCAGATGGCCGGACGGCGCGAGCAGATCCCTGCAGTGACCGAGGGTCTCTGTCAGGTACCGTGTCGCGTGCAGTACATTCGACGCGATCAGCAGGTCGTAACCATGGGGTTCGAATCCCTGCTCGATCGGATCCTTCTCGATATCCAGCGGGCGATATTCGATGGCTCCGCTACGGTCGCCGAACCGGGCTTCCGCCTCGGAGAAGAAGCCCGCGGAGATATCCGTGTAGGTGTATACGAATCGGCCATCCGGAAGCTCGGGCAACACGGACGCGGTCGCGGACCCCGTGCCGGCCCCGACTTCGATCACCCTGAGGCGCCGTCCATCCGGCAGTGTGGTCACGAGGGCCTGCACCGCCTCCGTGAGCATCCTGTTCGCGGCCCGCGCGACGGGCGCTTTCAGATATAGATCGCCCGCCGTCGGTTCTCCGCTGCTGAACAGGAGGGTCAGCGGGTCCTCTTTTCCACGAAGCACCTCCGCCAGGGCGAGGCCGGACCGCAGGAACAGCCCGATCTCGATCTGGCCCTGGTCATACCTGTCCTTCATCCAGTCGGCGAAGGCCTCGAGGTCGGCGGGCATGTGTCCAGGGAGCGGATCCTCCGGACCCACAACCACGCGGAATCCGTCGTCCCGCTCCTCCATTACGCCGGATCTGGCAAGCATCTCGAAGAGCCGGCGAAAGAGGCGGGTGTGTTCGGGCAGGACGCCCAGCGCCTGCCGGAGATCGTCGGGATCCACCACCACGCCCTTCTCACGCTGCCATCCCAGTTCTTCCAGCGACGCGAGTGCGCGGGACCGCGACCATCGCTCCAGGTCCGCCAGCAGGGCGTTCCGGTTCTCCGGATCCACGCCGGCGTCGGTCAGGTAGTCCGTAAACGACTGTGCGTTGCCCGCGATCTCCGACGGACTCGGGAAGAAGTCCGCCGCTTCGATACCCGGGGCCAGGGGGCGCTCGCGCCAAACGACCTCGTACAGCAGGTCATTCACGCCCTCGACCGCCGCCAGTAGGGCCGCCCGGGTCGCCCGTTTCACCGTGTATCCACTCAGGCGGCCGACCAGGGCGCCGTTCGGATCGTAAATCCGCATCTCGCCGCTCAGTACTTTCGGCGTCTCGTCCGGGTTCGCCTCGGCGCCGCGCGAGGATTCGCCCAGCAGCACGTGACAGACCACCCGGTCCGGCAGCGGCCCCGCCAGCCACATCCGCTCCCAGCCGAAGGGCAGGTAGGTCGCTCCGCCTTCGGTCTCCGCCACGTTCCGCGCAACGCCCATGACCTGGAAGCATCCGTCGAGGACGAGCGGATGCACGTCCAACCCGTCCCTGTCGTGGGGTTCCGTTAAAGATACCTCCGCCACCGCCTCGCCCGGCCGGGACCATGCGTTACCGAGCGTGCGGAAGCTGGGACCGAGATCGACCCCCGTACTCGCACGGTGGCGATAGTAGCCCGCGACGTCCACGGGCGAGAGTCCGTCTTTCAGCGCTTCCAGGTCGACCTGCCGGTCAACCCGGCCGGACTGGCCGGACTGGGCGCCTGGACCGATCGGGCCGTCTCCCGGATCGGGGGCGCCCGATGAGATGTGCCCTTCTACGTGGACCGTCCATTCTTCTTCGTTCCCCTTGCTGTAGATCTGCAGGCCTCTGGATGCATCCGGTTTCACCGTATCGATCACGACCTGAACCCGTCGTCCGTTCTCGGCCCCTTCTCCGTCTTCGAAGACCATCGCGTTGTGTAACTGCATGTCTTCCAAAACCATCGGACCGCTTCCTTCAAGCATCGATACGGCACAGGCCATGGAACCGTACAGGGCGCCTGGAGCCAGGACGCGGTTGAAAACGCGGTGGTCGCTCAGCCAGGATGGATCCGTGGGGAAGATCTCCGTTTCGAACGTGATCTCGCCGCGGGCGGACTCGTGACGGTCTCCCAGCAGGGGATGGCCAGCGCCGCTCCGACGTTGCTTCGGCGCTTCGACCCAGTGCCGCTGGCGTTGGAACGGGTACCCCGGCAACGAGATTCTCCGCCTGGATTCCCCGGCGAAGAGTCCTTCGAATCGTATCGGCAGGCCGGCCTCATACGCCGCCGCCACTGCGTTTACGAGACTGCCCACTTCCGGTATCGGCGAATCATCGGAGGGACGGGTGAGACTGGGGAGCACTTTGGGCGCCGGTGTCTGCGGAGTTTCCGGCCAGGCCGAGACGGTTAGGGGAGCCAGGATCGCATGCGGACCGATCTCGACGACCAGGTCCACGCCGAGGGCGGCCAGGGTGCCGACACTCCGGGCAAAGGCCACGGGTTCCCGGGCGTGCCGTGTCCAGTAGGCCCCGTCGAACAGGTGATCGGAAGCTACTTCCCGTCCGGTCAGATTGCTCACCACGGGAATCGACGGGGTACCGATGGCCACCCCGTCCAGTGAGGATTCCAGCGCGTCCAGGGCCGGTTCCACCAGCGCGCTGTGGAAGGCCCTGGTGGTATTCAGCCGTCTTGCGCGGATCCCCGCCGACTCGAAGTGTCTCATGACGGCTTCGACGCCCGGGACCGTTCCGCTTACCACCTGGTGCGACCCGTTGTCCGCCGAGATATTGCACCCGATTCCGCCGGCCGCTTCGATATCGCCGGCCGTTTCGGCACTGCCGGACGCCCCGTTCAGGGCTTCCAGTTCGGCTGCGACCCGTTCCGCGGGCGCAAAAACCGCGGCCATGGCACCTTCTTCGGTACCGGACAGCAAGGTGCCCCGCGTGGCGGCGAACTTCATCCCGTCTTCCAGGCCGAATACTCCCGCGGCATGCGCCGCGGCCAGTTCGCCGACGCTGTGGCCCATGACCACGGCCGGCTGCACGCCAACGCTCGACCAGAGTGCCGTCAGCGCACATTCCAATGCGAAAAGCGCCGGTTGCTCCCAGGCCGTGTCGTTCAGCGGTCCTGCCGCTTCGTTACGGCCGAACATCACATCCAGCAGCGAGGTCCCGCGGACCTCCTGGAACACCGCTTCACAGCGGTCCAGTACCGCACGGGCTACGGGTTCCTGTTCGTAGAGCGCCTGGCCCATGCCGACCCACTGGCTTCCCTGCCCGGTGTAGACGAACGCGACCTTCGCCGGTTTCAGGGCATGCTCGATCGGGCCGGCTTCGGTCAGTTCGGTGAGCCGTTCCCGCAATGAACCGATGTCATGGAAGGCAACGCCCGTACGGTGATCGAAATGACTTCTGCCCACGCCCGATGTCCACGCCATATCCAAAAGGCACCCTTCCAGGCCGGCCTCGCCGTCGCTGTCGACGGGGTGCGATTCTTCGGTCCGCCCGGTCCGCTGGTCTAGCCAGGACAGGTAGCGGCCGGCCAGTTCGCGCAACGCGCTTTCCGATTTGCCCGACAGTGGTAGCAATCGGGTCTTGCGCTGTCCCAGGTCATCGGACGGCACAGGCGCGTCAGCCACCGATTCAGGCAATGAAGCAGCCACGGCGACCGGCGATCCGGCGGCCTCGTGGCCACCGTCCCCCGCTTCATCCGGCGTGCGGTATTCCTCCACCACGATGTGGGCGTTGGTCCCGGAAATACCGAAGGAATTCACGCCCGCCATGCGCGTGCGCCCGTCAGTACGCGGCCAGTCCATCATCTCCGTGGTAACCCGTATGGGAAGGTTATCCCAATCGATACCGGGGTTCGGGTCGTGGAAGTGGAGGTGCTTCGGAATAACCCCGTGCTTCACCACCAGGGCCGCCTTGATCAGTCCGGCCACGCCCGCGGCCGACTCCAGGTGGCCGAGATTGGTTTTCACAGAACCCGTCAGCAGCGGATGATCGGCGTCCCGTCCCCGGCAGTAGACTTCGGATACGGCGTCGATCTCTATCGGATCGCCCACGGTCGTACCGGTCCCGTGCGCCTCCAGGTACTCCACGTCCGTAGGCGATATGCCCGCCTGGTCCAGCGCGTCTTCGATCACCCGGATGAGCGCGGGGGTATGGGGGACGGTCAGGCCCGTGCTGGCACCGCCGTGGTTTATGGCCGAACCGCGGATCACGCCCCAGATCCGGTCGCCGGCGGCCTCCGCCTCGCTCAGCCGTTTCAGAACCACCACGCCGCAGCCTTCGCCCCGAACGTAGCCGTTCGCCGACGCGTCGAAGGTCTTGCACTGCCCATCCGGAGACAGCATCATGGAATCGGCGCGCAATTCGTAAATACGGGGATTCAGGAGTGCTTGCACGCCGCCAGCGAGAGCCAGGTCCGCCTTGCCGTGCTGCAGGTCCGACACCGCGTCATGGATCGATACCAGTGACGACGCGCAGGCGGCGTCCACCGCCTTTACGGGACCCATCAGCCCCAGCACGAAGGCGACCCTGCCGCAGGTACCGTTGAGGTTCGTGCCGCTCAGTGCGTAGAGACAGGAGGCGGCGTCGGCGGGCCGGGTGGATTCCAGGACCAGCATGCGGTACTCGTCGTTGCTGATCCCGGTGTAGACTCCGGTTCGGCTGCCTTTCAGACTGTCCGGGTCGATTCCCGCGTCTTCCAGCGCCTGCCAGCTCGTCTCCAGTGTCATCCGCTGCTGCGGATCCAGCAACTGCGCTTCGACCGGCGAGATCCGGAAGAAGGACTCGTCGAACTGGTCGATGTCGTCCACGAAGGCGCCGTAGCGGCAGCCGTCGCTGATCACCGCGCCTTCCGGGAAGAGCGTGCCGATGCGCCCGTTACCCGATCCGGGGACGCCCTCGGTCACCGCGTTCCCACCCGCTTCAAGCAGGCGCCAGAACGAATCCAGGTCCGGTGCGCCGGGAAACCGGCAGGCCATGCCGATGATCGCGATCGACTGTTCGTGCACGGCGTTCCCCTTCGTCGTGTCTCCGGATCGACCAGCCGCTTTCTCGCTCGCCCGTGGTGATGTTTCGATCGACATGATCATCCCTTTCGTCTACTTGAGTTTTTTTCGTCAACTGGGTCTGTTTTGGATGCCACCCGCCCTGCCGAATACCGATTCCGGTACTTCCGCCAGTTGCTTGATCCGCTGCAGGAACCGTGCGGCCGGCGCGCCGTCCACGATCCGGTGGTCGAAGGTCAGGCTGAGCGCCATCATGCGGCGCACGCCGGTCTTTCCGCTCGATTCGTCGACAACGACCACCCTCGGCGCCGCCCGTCCGAGTCCGAGAATGGCGCACTGGGGATAATGTATGATCGGGGTGAAAGCGTCCACGTCATACATGCCCAGGTTGGTCAGGGTGAAGGTACCGCCCTCGATCTGTTCGAGCGTCAGGCCGCCGTCCTGCGCGGCCTGGATCAGGCTTTTCGTTGCCGCGGCAATCTCCTGGAGCGATTTGCCCGGAACGTCCCTGATGACGGGCGCGATCACCCCGCCGGAAGTGTCCACCGCGATGCCGATGTGGATGCCATCGTTCAGCACCACGCCGTCGCGCCAGGATGCGTTCATGACGGGATGCTCGGCCAGGGCGACGGCGGTGATCCCGGCCATCAGATCGTACCAGGACGGGCGGTAAGCACCTTTGAACAACGACGAAAGCGCGGTTACGTCTGCCTCGGTGTTCAGGGTGACCGGCGCCGTGGTTTGATGGGCTTCGACCATCCTCCGGGCGATGACCTGCCGCATTTCGCCGTGGCCTGTGATGACCTGCCGCATGTCGCTGTGGCCGGCGCCGGCCTTTCCGTCCGTCCCGTCCACCGCGGCTTCGTGCGGCCGGGCTGCTTCGTGCTGCCGTGCACCTTCGTGCTGCCGGGCGGCTTCGAGCACGTCCCTTTCCACGATCCGGCCCGATCGTCCGGTGCCTTCCAGCGTCCGCCAGTCGATGCCCGCCGTATGTGCCGCGCGTTTGGCCCGGGGACTGATGGCGGGGGCGCCGCGTTCGAGGCCCGTTGCTACCGGCGTGGCGCGTTCGAGTTCGGTCCCGGTACCGGGATCCGGGAATGATGTCCCGGCAGGCGCGGTTCCCTCCGCGGGTCCGACCGCCACGTCCTCGTTCCCGGCATCGCCCGCCCTCCCCGCATTCGGATCAAAGGTCTCAATTTCGTGTTCGGCCACGACGAAACCCAGCAACGTCCCCACGGGCACGGTCTGGCCAGGCGGAGGCGATGCGTCCGGGATCTTCAGGATACCGGCCTCGAAAGACTCGACGTCCGCCGCGGCCTTGTCGCCCTCGATGGTGCATACCATTTCGCCCTGGATTATCGGATCGCCGTCCTGTTTCAGCCATTCGACCAGCGTGCCTTCTTCCATGTTCCAGCCCAACCGGGGCATGACGATTTCGTAGGGCATGAGCCGTTCCTATTCCGCGAGCAGTTCGCGGACGGCCTGTTCGATCGATGCCCGGTCCGGGACGACGGCCTGCTCGAGAGAAGGACTGTAGGGCGTGGGCACGTGGGCGCCGTTCAGCCGCTTGATCGGCGCGTCGAGCTCGTCGAAGCCGTGTTCGGTCACGCGGGCGGAGATCTCCGCGCCGATCCCGCAAGGCATGAAGGTCTCGTCCACGATGAGCAGCCTACCCGTCTTCCCCACGGACGCGAGGATGGTGTCCGCGTCCAGGGGCGCCACCGTGCGCGGATCGATGATCTCCAGGGAAATCCCCTCGCCGGAAAGTTCCTCCGCGACCTGAAGGGCATGATGGACCATGACGGTCAGCGCCACGACCGTGGCATCGGCCCCCTCGCGAACGACCGCGGCCTGTCCGAAGGGCACCCGATGCTCGCCGTCGGGCACGGGCCCCTTCAGGTTCAGCAGATGCCGGTGCTCCATGAAGAAAACGGGGTCTTCGCTGCGCAGCGCCGTGGCGAGCAGGCCCTTCGCATCCGCGGGATTGGAGGGCAGCGCCACGCGGAACCCCGGGATATGAACGAAGAACGGATAATAGCTGCCGGAATGATGGGTCGCCGCGGAGTGGCCGATGCCGATGCAGCCCCGAAGGACCATGGGCATCTTCAGCCGGCCGTTGCTCATGTACTGCATCTTGGAAGTCTGGTTGATCAGCTCGCCCAGGCCGTCGAGGATGAAATCCGTGAACATGAAGTCCACGACGGGCCGGGCGCCGGTCATGGCCGCGCCCGTGCACATCCCGATGAACCCCCGTTCGCAGATGGGCGTGTCGCAGAGCCTTAAGGGACCGTGCTTCTCGTAGAGACCGGCCGTAGTCTCGAAGTTGCCGCCGCGTTCGCCCGCGCCTTCGCCGACCACGAATATGGCGGGGTCCGCGTCCATGGCGTCGGACAGGGCTTCCCGCGCGGCTTCGGTGAAGGTCTTCTCGGTCATACCGTCTCCCGGTATACGTGGCGATCCGCCGTACCGCCTTCGGGCCAGGGACTGGCTGCCGCTTCCTTTTCCGCTTCTTCGACTTCCGCCCGGACGTCGGCTTCGATCCGGTCCAGATCGGACTCCGTCATCGTTTCATCGGACAGGATACGGCGCCGGAACCTCGAGATGGGGTCCTTCTCCCGCCACTCGGCGACTTCTTCCTCGGTGCGATATACGCCGGTGAGGCCCATCCCTTCGGCATGGGGACGGGTGCGGTACGTCTTCGCTTCGATGAGGGTCGGTCCCTCTCCCGCCCGTGCCCGCAGCAGCGCCTCGATGGCCGCTTCGTGCACGGCCAGCACGTCGTTGCCGTCCACGCCGACGCCCGGCATACCGTAATTGGACGCGCGCGTTGCCACGTCCGGGTTCCTGGAAGCATGGGAGAAAGGCACCTCGGTCGCGTACAGGTTGTTCTCGCAGACGAAGAGAACGGGCAGGTCGTAGATGGCGGCGAGATTCAGCCCTTCGTGAAAGGCGCCGTTCCCTACGGCGCCGTCGCCGAAGAAGGCCACTCCGACGCTGCCGTTGCCCAGCAGCCTGGCGCTGTAGCCGGCGCCGGCGGCCTGCAGGATGCAGGGGCCCACGATTCCGCTCGTTCCCATGAGACCGATCTCCGGAGCGAAGAGGTGCATGCTGCCGCCCCGGCCGTGGGAGATCCCCGTCTCCCGGCCGTAAAGCTCGGCGATGAGCGCGGCCGGCGACACCCCCTTGGCCAGCGCGTGGCCGTGGCCCCGGTGCGTGCTGAAGACCGCGTCGTCATCGGTCAATCCGGCGCATACCCCTGCGGCTACGGCCTCCTCGCCGACGTAGGTATGGCAGGCGCCGTGGATCAACCCGGACATGAAGGACCTCGCCAGCCGTTCTTCCACCGTCCGGATCGTGAACATGGTCCGGTACAGCCAACGATAAAGTTCGAACGGGTTTTCGCGTTCGACGGACATAACGATCTCCGGCTAAAAAACTTGCCTGTTGCACGCGGCCCTGTACATTGTCGAATGTCCTTCAAAAATACAAGTAGATCTTCCCGCGGGGCAAGGTAGATTTTCCCTCCCGGCGGGTCGCCGTCCGGCTTCATCCTGAAGGGAGATCGACATGGCTATGGAGCAGTCCGAGACCCATCGCGGACTGACCGTCGAAGAGGTCGGCGCGTTCCACGACCAGGGGTTCCTGGTGGCCGGCAAGTTACTGGACGACGACCACGTGGAAACGCTTCGGGCGGAGTACGACCGCGTATTCGAAACAGCGCGCGAAAGCGGCCGCTACCGCAACCTGTCCATCGATGACACGGAAGACAAGTCGCGCAAGCGCAAAGCCCGGACGCAGATGCTGCAAATCATGCAGATGTGCGAACGCAGCATCGAATTCAGGAAACTGCTCTACCACGGGCCCATCCTGGATATCGTCGAGTCCCTGTTGGGACCGAACATCCAGCTTTTCCACGACCAGGCCCTCTACAAGCCGCCCCGGCAGGGCGGTCCCGTCTTCTGGCACCAGGACAACGGCTACTGGCAGTGCACCCCCGCGAACCTGGTGAGCTGCTGGCTCACCCTGGACGACGTGGACGTGTCGAACGGCGCCATGCACCTGATTCCCGGCTCGCACCGGCTCCTGGTCTCCCATGAACGGTCGGCCGAGACCAGTTCCCTCCTCGACCTGGGCGACCAGGCCGCAGCGGAAAGGGCGACGGTGATCGACCTGCCCGCGGGCGGCGCCATGTTCCACCATTGCCAGACCATGCACCACACCCCGGCCAACGTCACCGACCGGCCGCGCCGGGCCTTCGCCATCCACTACATGACACCCGGCACGAAGCGCATGCGGGACGGGGCTTACATCGATGTCTCCTTCGCCCACCCCATGCTGCGGATGCGGGTGTAGGGAGCTTGTATGACTGAAACCCCTCGGTGGGAACCCCTCGGACCGGACGTGGAGTCCATCCTGGCCGCCGAAAGCGATCCGCTCCTGGCCCTGTCGGAGGGCCGGATTCCCGCGATCATATGCCGGCAGGCCTATTCGCCCGCCCATTGCCAGGCCCTGATCGAGCGGTTTATCGACCGGGGGCTGATGCGGAATCCAGCCGATCCGGAGGCCGCGGCAAAGGACAGCCGCCTGCGTATCGATATCGGCACGAGCCTGGCGAACAAGGGTTCGGACAAGGAGGCTTTTCTGATGCACGCGGTCGGAACGCGCGTCCTGTACGAGACCCTGTTCAATGGGTATGAGGATCCCGTGAAGCTACTGTACGGGGTGCTGGACACGCTCGCGGGAGAGAAGCGCGTCATGACCGCCCGGGAGCCCGACGGCCGCAAGTACGGCCCGGCCATCTTCCGCATCCACTACGGGGGGCATACCTACAAGCCCCATATCGACCACGTCACGCTCCGGGAAAAGCGGTTCGACTACGACGTGACCCGTTTCGGCCACCAGTTCGCCGGAGTCCTTTGCTTCCAGAACGCTTTGCACGAGGGACGCAGCACCCAGGCCATCCTGCACCAGTGCATGTGGACGCCTGAGGTGCAGGAGTCCATCGCCACCGATACCTTCCCCGAATACGCCCGGCGCAACGGCGTAAGCAGCTACACCGTCGACCTCGAGCAAGGCGATCTATACTTCTTCAACACCCGCCTCATCCACGAGGTCCCCGCCGTGGAGGGCGACCAGCCGCGCATCGTCCTGGCCACCTTCATCGGTTATTCCCCCGACGACCCGGAAGTCTACGTCTGGTCGTGATGTGGTAGGGCGGTCTATCAGATGTACAATTGTACAATAATCAAGTTCCTCACGCCACATCCAGTACCGCCTGAAGATTCTTCGACGCGATCATCATCAAAGTTCGAGCAGCACCTGAAGGACGACGGCGGCCTTGCTCCCAATCTTGCAGTGTTCGTACCGATACACCTAACAATCGGGCGAACTCGACCTGCGATAATCCTGATTTCTTTCGAATCCCAGTAATATCGGGCACATTGATCACGCGGCCGTGTTTACCTCGTTTGATTTCCTGAAGACCTTCCAATATCTCCTTGCCAACGTCTCGTTCAACTTCATTCATTTTCCACCTCCCAACGGATCTTGCGCAAAACATGATTGGCGATGTTGTCCCTCACAGATTCCGAGTACTGATGATCGGTCAGGTATTCCCGAACGAGACGGGTAAAAAGCCTAGTCTCGATATAGCAGTACATAGAATTAATATACGGCATTGCCGTACGAGGTTAATAGGTAAAACCCGCTACAACCGTCTTGTTGCTAAGGTGTTTTATTTTGTCAGATTCAACGACGGGTTACAAATTGCATTGCATAAATGAACGCAATCAGTAAATTGATAGGACAATCGAATACAGCCGCAGGTGGCGGTAAGCAATTACGCTGAAAAGGGAAGATGGTGCGAATCCATCACGGTCCCGCCACTGTGTTCGGGGACGAAACTCAAACTCGTCACTGCCGGTCAGGCTGAGTCCAAGGACCGGCGGGAAGACTTGAGGAGTAGGACGATCCGTCAGTCAGGAGACCTGCCTGCAGGCTGTGCGAACGCTTCTCCGTGAGCAGAGAGGCCGAGCCCGGATGCGCATGCCTGCCGTCCCGACCCAGCCCTTCCATTGCGGAGCGGCTGGTTTTTTTGTGCAGAAAGGGGACGAGTCGGTGTGAGCGTGGAAACCGCCAAAGGGGTGGAAACCGCCTTCCGCGTTGAAGACCTCTCCTGCGGTTACGATCGTCGCCCGGTGCTGGAGGGCCTGTCGTTCGACCTGCGCCAGGGCGAGATGCTGGGGGTGATCGGGCCGAACGGCTCGGGAAAGAGCACGTTGATACGTGCGCTTACGCGGATTCTTCCGCTGAGCCGGGGACGCATCACGCTCTACGGGACTCCGCTACAGGACTACACGGTCCGTGAGATCGCGCGCGAGGTCGCCGTCATTCCCCAGCAGACGCCGGTTACCTTCGCCTTTTCTTCGCTGGACGTCGTCATGATGGGCAGGACGCCCCATCTTCGGCGCTTCCGTCGAGAAGGTCCGGAAGACCGGGAAATCGCCCTCGAAGCCATGCGGCGGACCGACTGCCTCGCCTTCAGGGACCGCCCCATACACGAACTGTCCGGCGGTGAAAGGCAGCGGGTCATCATCGCCCGGGCGCTGGCGCAGCAGCCTTCGATCCTTCTCCTGGACGAACCGACCTCTTTCCTGGACCTGAACCACCAGGTCGAGATCTTCGATCTGCTTCGCCACGTGTGCGCCCGCGACGGACTCGCCGTGCTGTGCGTGTCCCACGACCTCAACCTCTCGTCAGAGTACTGCCACAGGCTTATGATGCTGAAGGAGGGGCGTATCTACACCGACGGCACGCCCGAAGATATCCTGACCCGGGGACACATCAAGGCGGTCTTCGAGACCGATGTGACTGTAATAAAGAGCCCCTATTCGGGTTCGCCGCAGATCATACTGAAACCGGGAGACTGACCGGCTTGACGATGAAACGTCCCCTCATACTGGTCTTGACGGCCGTAATCCTCTTCGTCGCCTGCGTCTTCTCCATGGGAGTGGGCGCCGTATATATCCCGGCTGGCGCCGTGCTGCAGGTGCTGGCGGATCACCTATGGCCAGGCGGCACGCTCGAGGCGGCAAAGACGGCGACGGACACGATCGTCTGGGAGATCCGCCTGCCGAGAACCCTCCTGGCGGTGCTTGTAGGGGCCGCCCTGGCCAGTTCGGGCGGGGTGATGCAGGGCTTCTTCCAGAATCCCATGGCCGATCCCTATATCATGGGCATATCGGCCGGCGCCGCGCTGGGCGCCACGGTTGCGGTCACCCTGGATCTGCAATTCTGGATGCTCGGGCTGAACGCGGTATCCATCGCGGCGTTCCTCTGCGGCCTGGCCGTGACCATGGTGGTGTACGCCTTCTCCCGCCGGGGAGGCCGCGTGGCTTCGACCACTCTGCTTCTGACGGGCATCGCGATCGGCGCCATGGCGACTTCCTTTACGTCCTACATGCTCGTGATGGGCGGCGAGAACCAGCGGCAACTGCTCTTCTGGCTCATGGGCAGCCTATCCGCCCGGAGATGGGACCACGTCTGGATGCTGGTGCCCTACGCGGCGGTCGGTCTGGCCGTCGTCCTCGTATACGCGCGGGAACTGAACGTCCTGCTGCTGGGGGATGAGCAGGCGTCCCAGCTGGGCGTGCACGTCGAACGGGTCAAACTGATCCTGCTGACGGCGGCCGCCTGCCTAGCGGCGGCCGCGGTATCGGTGAGCGGCATCATCGGTTTCGTCGGCCTGCTGGCGCCGCACATGGTCCGGCTGATCGTGGGGCCCGACTACCGCATCCTGACGCCCATGGCCGCCCTGGCCGGCGCCTTGCTGCTGGTGCTGGCCGACCTGGTCGCCCGGACGGCCATGGCCCCGGCCGAAATGCCCATCGGCATCTTGACCACGTTACTCGGCGCTCCATTCTTCCTGTACCTGCTGCACCGGCAACGGCGGGTCTGAACCGGGCGCGCCGGATAGGACCGGCAACACCTTCTTCAACTACAACGCCGGGTCTGAACCAAGGAGATCGCATGCCCAGGCTTACAAAGATATACACCCGCAAAGGCGACAACGGGACCACCGCCCTCGGCAGCCGGCAACGCGTACCCAAAGAGTCGCCCCGCGTGGCGAGCTACGGGACCGTGGACGAACTCAACTCGGTCATAGGCATCGCCCTCGCACACGGACTGGCTCCGCGGCTTGCGGAAACGCTGCCGGTCATTCAGAACGAGTTGTTTCACCTCGGATCGGACCTGTGCTTTACCGAAGAGGACAAGGAGAAATACCAGATCCCGCTGATCGAAACCCGGCACGTGGAGAAACTCGAAGCGATCATCGACGAACTGAACCCCATCGTTGGACGGCTCGAGAACTTCATCCTTCCCGGCGGGTGTCCGGGCGCCGCGTACCTCCACCTTGCGCGGACCGTCTGCCGGCGCGCGGAACGGGAAGTAGCGGCCTTGTCCCGCAACGAGGCCATCGGGGCATTCGTGCTGGCCTACCTGAATCGCCTCTCCGACCTGCTCTTCGTCATGTCACGGTATGAAAACAAGGAACGGGGCGTCGACGAACCACTTTGGGACAGCAGGTTGTAGGATTGGACGTATCCGAGGTGAATTTGGAAGAAACACTCGAACGCCAAGAGCATTACCTGCTCAAGAAAGACGGAAGGTTCCTCGTTGCCGAACTGCGCACGCCCCACCAGGTGCTGAGTACCTCGGCCTGCAGCGGCGGAATGACCGGCCGCGTCCGTTTTCTCGTCAACCACCAAAGCGTCGAGGGCCAGGGCCACCTGGATCGTTTCGAATGGATGTTGGAACTCGGCGAGACGGGATACCACCACCACGTGTGCAAGGAGCTTGGGCTCGAACCGGAAGCCGTCGCAATGATGGGCACGGCCGCGAACATGAACTACGCCGCCCGGATCGTGGAGACCTTCGCCGAACTGCGCGTATGCGCCGTCGTGACGGCCGGAGTCGAAGGGAATGCGGGCTGCGCCGGCGATCCCGCGGACTGGCATGAAGCGGAATCCGGGCAGATGGAGAGACATCCCCATGAGAGACATCCCCACGACGGTACGATCAATACGATGCTGCTCGTCAACTGGCCGCTCACGCCCGGTGCCATGGCTCGCGCGGTCGTCACCATGACCGAGGGCAAGTCGGCGGCCCTCCGGGACCTGGCCGTATCAAGCCGGTACTCCCAGGACCTGGCGACCGGGACGGGCACGGACCAGTACTGTATCGCCGCGCCCCTGGACGAAGCGAAACGGTCCAAGGCCAGGGCGGGTCACCACGCAAAACTTGGCGAATTGATCGGTTCGTCCGTCCGCCGGGCGACCCTGGAGGCGCTGAGGTGGCAGAACGGACTGGAAGCCTCCAGCACGCGCAGCCTTTATCACGCGTTGAAACGATACGGGTTCAAAGCCGACCGGTTTCTGCCCGCCATGGAAAGCCGCTTGGGCGCGGAAGAATACGCGCTCCTGGACAAGAACATCCGGTCGGTCGTCCACGATCCGGGTGTTTCGGCCGCCGCGTACGCCTATGCGGCGGTATGGGACCGCGTGAGGCACGGTACGCTTTCTACCGGACTGGCCGCCCCGCTGCTGAGACAGCAGGCTGCCGTCCTGGCCTCCGCTGTCGCGGCGAAACCGGAGGCTTGGCCGGCCTGTTACGAACAGCTTGCCGTCCATGAAGACGCGTTGCTGGATGCCGTCTATGACGCGATAGCCCTGGGATGGCGCCTGAAATGGACCTGACGGTTCTCGCGCCGCACCCCCTTCTGCTCCTGTGCGCGGTCGCGTTGGACGGCATCCTGGGGGATCCGGTCTACCGGTGGCACCCGGTGCGCCTGATGGGCTTTACGCTCACGGGCATCGAGCGCATGCTCCGCCGGACCGGGCTGGACGGGTACGCGGGCGGGTGCATGCTGTTCCTGGCGCTCTCTGCCTTCTGGGTTGGCGTCATCGCGGCGTTGGCCCTGTGGCTGAACGGCCTGCATCCGGTGCTGAACGGGGTTTACCAGGTCTTCGTGATCTACAGCATGGTGGCGCTCCGGGACCTGTGCCGGCACGGCATGGCCATCGACCGCGCCGGGGACCTGGATGGCGCGCGCCGGGCCGTGTCCATGCTGGTCGGCCGGGATACGTCCGCCATGGACGCCGCGGCCTGCCGGCGGGCAGGCATGGAAAGCCTGAGCGAGAACGCCGTGGACGGCTTCATCGCGCCCGTCTTCTGGTATGCCCTGCTGGGGTTGCCGGGCATCGTGCTCTACAAGGTGATCAGCACGATGGATTCCATGGTGGGGTACCGGACGCCCCGATATCTGCGCTTCGGCTGGTGCGGGGCGCGGCTGGACGACCTGTTCAATCTCGTACCCGCCCGGCTCACCTGGCTGCTGATGGCGGCGGTCGCGTTGCTACTGCCCGGATATTCGGGTCGCAAGGCGCTCTCGGTGGGATGGCGGCAGCATGGACTGATTCCGGGTCCGAACTCCGGCTGGAGCGAAGCGGCGGCGGCCGGTGCCGTGCAGCGGAGGCTGATCGGGCCGATATGGCAGGATGGAAAGCTGGTTACGGAGATCTGGATCGGCGACGAAGGCGATCCGGAAGGCGGCCAGGCCGGCGACCTGCGCCACATGCGCGTCCTGGTCGTGGTCACGTGCGTTATAGCTACCGCTCTCTCGATTTTAGCCATGGTCGTGCCGGCGTAATAGAAATGAAACCGACGGAAGTTTCACCGCGACCAAACGGTCACTTTCCCACGCCGTAAAATGAGGCGGAGTACTCGGTAACACCTGCTACTCCTACCATAGAATCTTCCTGTTGCGCAATCGTTTAACCGGTCTTTAGTTTGAAGTTACATCCGATTTACGTGTGACTGGCTTGACTATGTCCACACCTTGTTACGCATGACTTCGACGGTTTGGTGCATTCCGTGATGTTCAGCCAAGTACCATTCGGCATCCTGCCTTAACACGCTTCTGATCGGGTAGTGATATGACCTTTCAACAACTGAAAGAAAGTGGAATCCAGGTCGCGGTCTGGCTAAGAGACACCGTCCTGCAGGTCGCGCCGCTCCTCCTGGAGGCGTTGCTATACCTGGTCGTCGGGCTGTTCGTTGCCCGGCTGATCAGAAAACTCGTCTCCAGGCTGTTGGACAATGCGGATCGGATCGTGCCGTACGGGAGCATGAAGACCTACGTAAAAGCGTTCATCCAGCGGCACCGCGTACCCGTCCTGCTCGGCGGCATCGCCTACTGGACGGTGATTGCCGTCGTCCTCGCCGTAGTGGCCGACACGCTGGGGCTGGTCGTGGTGTCCAGCTGGCTGGAAGCGCTCGCCGGTTACCTGCCCAGGGTGATGGGTGCCGTCGCCATCGTAGTGGTCGGGTTCATCGGCAGCATCGTCCTGCGCGACGTGATCGAGATGGCGGCCGGTTCGATCGGCCTGGACCTGGGTGATAACCTGTTGCGATTCGTGCGATTCCTGATCGTGGCGGTCGCCTTTCTCCTTGCCGCCGGTCAGCTCGGGGTCGACGTCTCGGTCATTTCCGGCCTGATCATGGTCATCGTGGGCGGCGTGCTGCTCAGCGCCGCGCTGGCCTTCGGGCTCGGCGCGCGCGCTTCCGTGTCCAATATCCTGGCGAGCCATTACCTTCGTAAGTCCTTCTCCGAAGGTGAATACGTGCAGATCGAAGGCCACAGGGGACGCATCATCCAGATAACCGCCACCGCGGTTATCCTCGAATCCGATGAGGGCCGCGTGGTCGTCCCCGCGAGCGTATTCAACGAGCAAATCACCGTAAGCGGCCAGAAGCAGCACCCCGATGAATAGCAAGAACGATCTCGTCCGGTCATTCATAGAGGCCCATCCCACGGAGGCGGCCAGGATCCTGGAGCGGCAGCGGGAAGGCGACGTGCTCCGGCTTTTCGAGGATCTGGAGACCGAGACTATCGCCTCGGTGGTCGAGCGAATGAACGACCATGCAGCGGCCGACCTGATGGACCGGCTTGAAACCGGTCCGGCCACCCGGGTCATGGCGGCGATGCCCTTCCGCGCCATGGCGATCCTGTTGCGCCGGATGCAGTCGAAGGAGGCCGTCCTGGACGGCCTGCCGGACGAGGTCGTCTCCGGATTCCGCCTGGTGGACCGCTTTCCCGATCGTACCGTCGGCGCCTCCATGAACCCGCGCGCGTTGACCGCGACCGATGATATGAAACTGGGTGACGTGCTCAGTGCCGCGCGCCGTTACCCCGACCGCGTAAGGGACGTCTTCTTTGTCGTCGACCGGGAAGGCGTCCTGATGGGCCTCTCCCCCATGCGGCAGATACTCGCCGCTCCCGCGGACGCATCCCTACCGGACGTCATGGAACCCGTCCGGCACACACTTTCCCCCTACGTGACCCTGCAAGACGCGGGCGACGCGCCCGGTTGGCGTTACAGCAGCGAGTTGCCGGTGGCAGACGGCGAGGGCGTTTTGCTCGGTACGATCGGCCTCGTGGATATCCGGCGACAGGGCAACCGGGATTCGGAATACGATCACGCGTCGGAAAAAGCCCTGGGCGAGCTGTTCCGCCTGGGATTCTCGGCGTTCGCGGGCGGGCTTCACCTGGAAGCCGACGGAGACCCGGAAATAGAAGGCGGCCAAGATGAAGGCCATGAAGACGAAGGCAACGCAAAAAAGGAATCAGGCCATGAGTGAATCCACCACCCCATCCTGCGCCGATGCGCTGATCCATGAATATGTCCGGCTGTTCCCCGCGGAAGCGGCCTCACACATCGAGCGGATGTCCCCGGAGGAGATTGTGCCGGCCCTGGCCCTGGTCTCGCCGCCGGAACTCGCGGAAACCGTCAGAAGGATGGATCCCGATGTCGTCGCGGCGTGCGTCCCCGCCATGCAGCCCGAGATGATCCGGACCGTGTTTACCCGAGTCGAGCCTGCCGTCGGGGTAAGCGTCTTCGTCCGAATGGAAAGGAAGGACCAGGACAGGGCGTTTTCCCATCTGCCCCATCACCTGGTGAGAGAATACCGGTCGCTGATGTCCTATCCCGCCGAGTCCGCCGGTAGCCTGATGGATTCGCGCGTGACCATGTTCCGGGAGGACAGCACCGTGGAAGAAGCGCTGGTGCAGCTCCGCGCGGTCAAGGGACGCGACCTGCTCGATCTCTGCGTCGTCGACCGGGAGAACCAGCTGACCGGCATGGTACCCCTGCACCGCCTGGTCAAAGCCGATCTGGGTACCCGGCTCACCGAACTTGTGGACGGCGAGTCCATCCACATTCCCGACATGGCGGAGCGGGAGGAAGTCGTCGCGCTGATGGAGAAATACCAGATTACCACCATCCCGGTCGTAAACGCGGATGGATTTCTGATGGGCGTGATTCGCCACGATACGATCTTCAGGGCGGCCCAGGCGGAGATCACGGAGGACCTGCAGACCATGTTCGGCGCCGGCCGGGAGGAACGCGCGTGGTCCCCGGTCTCGTTCTCGATCCGGAAGCGGCTGCCCTGGCTGGAGGTGAACCTCGTGACGGCCTTCCTCGCTTCCTTCGTCGTCAGCCTCTTCGAGGACACGATCGCCCAGATCACCGCTTTGGCGGTATTTCTGCCGATCGTGGCCGGCCAGTCCGGCAACACGGGCTGTCAGGCGCTCGCGGTCGTCATGCGCGGCCTCGCCCTGCGCGAAGTCCGGACCGGCAACTGGTGGCGGGTCACGCGGAAAGAAGCGGCCATCGGGTTTATCAACGGGTTGGTCGTCGCGGCGACGACCAGTCTGGCCGTGGGGCTGTGGACCGGAATACCCGCCTTCGGGCTGGTGATCGGCATATCCATGGTCGCGTCCATGGTCATCGCCGGGATTTCCGGCGCGTTGATCCCCCTTCTGCTGAACGCGATCGGCCAGGACCCCGCGCAGTCTTCGTCCATCATCCTGACCACCGTAACCGACGTCGTGGGCTTCATGAGCTTTCTCGGACTGGCGACGCTTATGATGGGAATGCTGACCGCGTGACCTCGCTAATGGCCGGACTGCTGACGTCTACGCTATGACCTTGCTGGCCGTTTCCGCTGTCCGGCCCTGCCGTCCGGCCCCGTTGTCCGGCCCTGCCGTCCGGCCCTGCCGTCCGGCCGTCGGGTGGCCGTCGGGTGGCCATGTTTATTTGGAATCGCCCTGATTCCCGGGTTCCAGGGGCACGTACCTGAACACCGGCGGCAACGACGCTTCTTCCGAAATCTTGTATTCCACGGCCGAATGCGGATAGGCGAATCCCAGCCTGTCGCTGTTTGAGAACGCACCGACGATCTTCGCGACGATGGCCGTGGAGATCTTCTGCCGTTCCACGGCGATGGACTGGTAGCGCAGCCGCATCAGGACCCCGGAATCGAAGAACTCCGCCCTTACCTCCGGTTCCCGTCCGAGTTCTTCCACGATCTCCTTCGTCGACTCCCGCGCGCAGGCGATGAGCGTCGATTCCGCGAGTTGATAGTCCGAATCATAGGACACCCGCACGGGGACTTCGTCCAGGATATACTTTGTTTCTTTCGATACCGCGTAGTTGATCACCATCTGGTCGAACAGTACCGCGTTCGGGATCAGTATGCCCCGGTTGGACGATTCCTCGCCGCCCACCGTCCCGCCGACCTCTCCCAACAGGACATGGGTCGGCGAGATGTCGAGGACGTCGCCGCGCACGCCCATGATGATGATGCGGTCGCCGATCTTGAAGGGCCGCTTGATCATGACCATGAGCCACGCCGCCACGCCGGTAACCGGACGCTGGAGCGACCAGCCCAGCACCATGCCCAGGAACGCCACGGTCAGCCCCATGGCCGCCAGCGAACCGGACATGCTCACGATCACGAATACGATACCCGTAAGGAGAAAGGCGTACTTCCACATGGTGGTGAACTGCAGGACCTGGGCGTCGCTTCGGTGCTTCTCCTTCATGGCCCGGATGACCAGGTTCTTCGAAATCCTGTACAGCACCATCAGGGCCAGAATCGTAATCACGGCATACAGGATTCCGGTCATGGATTCTCCCAGGGCGCTGACCAGCATTTCCTGGATCCGCTCCGGGTATCCGTTCGATACGACCTGGGTAGCGGCCGCCTGGAGGGAATCCTGTGCGACTTCCAGCAAATCGTTCATTGCGTCTTCCTTTCCTCAGTGATACAAGCGATACAAGCGATGCAAGCAATGCAACTGCCATATTGGCATATACCTGTCATTTTGGCATATCTACGTGTTGTATATACACAAGCCGACATCCTTGTAGTCCGCAAGCCTTTGTTCAGACCGTGTTTTTCAATCTGGCACGGTAGTTGCGATCAGATATAGGCAGTCGACGGTGAATTCACTTGGAGCATTTAGATACGTCAGAAGTGTCTCACATTCCACTACAAGAAGGAGGATTCAAATGAATCTCATCAGATGGAAACCCGGCGAGTTGTACAGTCTCAGGCGCAACATGGACCGCATGTTCGACAGCCTGTGGAACCAGTCGGAGGATGGAGAAGGCACCAACTCCGCGATCTGGACCCCGTCCGTCGACATTTCCGAGACTGAAAACGGCTATGTCATCTCGGCGGACCTGCCCGGCATGAACAGGGAAGATTTCGACATTTCCTTCTCGAACGGCCGTCTGGCCATTTCGGGTGAACGCAAGGCGGTGAACAGTACCGGTAAAAACAACGTGCACAGGATCGAACGGCTGTACGGCAGGTTTACCCGGTCCTTCGATCTGCCGCAGGACGCGGACACCGCCAGGATCGACGCCATGTACAAGGACGGCGTGCTCACCCTCACCATCGGCAAGGCGGAAAAGGCGAAGTCGAAGCAGATCTCGGTGAAGGTCCACGCGTAAGCGCCCTGAAGGTCCGCAATCAGGACCCGAAAGGCTTGAAGGCAAGACCCACGGGGAAGTACCTGGAGGCAGGATCCGGGCACTTCCCTGTTTTTCTGCCCCACGATGACCGGGGAAGTCCAGGGTCTCTACCTCACCACCCCGTAGAACCGCGCCAGGAACCTGGGCGGGACGAAAAGGGTATAGAGCAGGCGCAGCATCCAGGTCAGCAACAGCGTGCGCACCGGCCCGCGGCGTTCCCAGCGCCGCGCGGAGGTCAGCACGGCTTCGTCGATCCAGTCCAGGCCGCCGGCCTTCTTCAGCCGGTCGGCGAACCGGGCGTCTTCGAAGACCGGAATCCCGGGAAATCCCCCCACTGCCTCGAAGGCCTCCCGCGTAGTATAGATCGCCTGGTCTCCGTAGGTAATGCCCAGGAAGCGCGAACGGAAATTGGTGCCCCGCGCGATCCACCGGTATATCCGATTCGTATGGGCGATGTCGAAACGGAACCGTCCTCCGGCCTTGCCCCGCCCACGGATCGATTCGGCCACGAGTTCCCGCCATCGGTCCGGAAGCCGGGTGTCGGCGTGTAGAAACAACAGCACGTCCCCTGACGAAGCCGCGGCGCCCGCGTTCATCTGGATCGCCCGGCCCCGCAGGCTGGATTCGATGAGTCTCGCATCCGGCCGCGAACGGACGATCTCCGGCGTGCCGTCGTCGCTTCCGCCGTCCACGACGATGATTTCCAGACCGGCCGGCTCGTCCGGACGCACCGATCCGCCGTCGAACTGCCCCAGGCAGTCCTCGATCGTCGATGCCTCGTTGAGTGTGGGGATGATGACGCTGATCCGGGGGGCCCCGGCGCGATACGCATTCCCGTGCCCGGGCGTGCCATGGTCGAGGAAAGATGCCGGGGTCGATGAGGCCGGCTTATCCGAGGGTCCGTTCCAATGACCAGATGAAGGCTTCATTTTCTTCCCTCGAACCCGTCGAAACGCGGATGTGGTTCGGTGAGGCCCACTGGCCGGCGCCCGCGCGGACCATGACCCGCCTGGACCACAGCTGTCGTACGATGCGCTGCGTCTCCCGGCCGAAGTCGGCCCAGACGAAACACCCGTGGCTGGGTATGACCCGGGCACCGAGCCGCTCCAACTCGGCGGTCAGGTAGTCGTTTCCGTCCCATACGGCCTGCCGGGACCGCCGGACGTGCTCCTCGTCGCCCAGGGCCGCGGCGGCCGCGTGGACGGACAGGACGTTCCGACCCAGGAGGCCCATGGAGAAAGGCGCAAGGCGGTAGATCACGTCCCGGTGGGCGACGGCGTAGCCCACGCGGATGCCGCCCAGACCATACACCTTGGAGAAGGTGCGGAGCACGATCACGTTTTCCCGTTCCTTCGCGACCTCGATGAAATCCTGGTACGCCGGGTCACGGACGAAATGAACGTAGACCTCGTCGATGGCCACGAGGACGTGGGGCGGCACCCGGTCGATGAAATCCAGGATCTGTCCATGGGGCAACAGCGCCCCGGTAGGGTTGTGGGGGTTGCAGATGATGACCAGGCCGGTGCGGTCGCCGATCTGCCTGCCCATGTCTTCGAGATCGTGATTCCCGTCAGGGAGTACGGGCGACTTGCGCGCCTGCACCGCGTGGTCCGCGTCACGGAGTTCGTCGCCGACGCGCGTGATCTGTCCGTAGGAGGGGAGGGCTTCCACGACTTCGCCGTGTTTCATCAGGGCCTGCAGGGCCAGGATCTGGAGCAGCTCGGTCGTTCCCACGCCCAGCATCAGGCCGTGACGGTCGCCGGTGGCCTTGAAATCGAATCCCGAAGGACGGGGGATGTCCAGGTCGTGGTGCCGGATGATGGCCTGCTGCAGGGTCGTCGTGTAGTCGTACCGGTTCATCCAGTCCTGGTGCCTCAGCACGGCTTCTATGGCCGCGGGGGAGGCGCCCAGGGGATTCTCGTTGAAGGCCAGCCGGACCCGGCCCGGTTCGAGCCCTACACTCTTTACGTCCGTGGGCCGCCTGCCCGCAAGCTGGGCCGCAACCGCGTCCGCTCCCGCCGGTCCCGGCAATCCCGTCAGTCCGCCCGCCAACGCGCCCGCTCCCGCCAGCCCGCATAGTCCGCCCAGTCCGCCCAGGCCGCCGCGGAGGAAGTCCCTGCGAGATACGGGATCGTCCCCGTAGTATGCGTCAGAGGTCAATTGCCGGGATCCTGCTCGAGGTGGTCGAAGACGTCCTCCGACACGTTGCCGTATTTTATGCCCGTTTCCCGTTCCACCCGGTCCACGCCCTTGACCTTCTTGATCCGGACGATCAGCCGGTCCAGCTGGCTGAGATGTTCCACCTCGATGCCGAAATTGCCGTCCGCCATTCCGTCCGTGGTGTCCATCGCGGCGTGGGTGATGTTGATCCCCGCATCGGAAATCGTCCTGGAGATCTCGTTCAGCAGGCCGGGTCGGTCGCTGCCGAAGATGCGCAGTCCGACGACGAAGAACTGGTCCTTTTCCACGTCCCAGTGTACCTCGAGGCGCCTTTCCAGGTCGTCCACGATGTTCGCGCATTCCTTGTTATGCACCGTCACGCCGCGCCCACGGGTGATGAAGCCGATGATCGGATCGCCCGGGACCGGCTGGCAGCACTGCGCGAAGCGGATCATCAGGTTGTCGATGCCCGTGACCTTGACCCCGCCCCGGGATCGGCGCACCCGGTCCACGAACCGCGTCAGCACCGACTCCCTGGGCGGTTCTTCCTCGGAAGGCTCCTCCGGAAGCAGCCGCTGGGCGACCTGGGCCGCGGAATACTCCCCGCGTCCGATCGCGGCATAGAGGCGATTCGCGTCGGGCAGCCCGTACTCCTTCGCGAGGGCCTCCAGTTCGTCGGTTACCTTGCGCTTGACCTTGAGCCGTTTCAACTCCCGGTCCAGCAGGTCTTCGCCGAGGCTGATGCTCTGTTCCAGCGTGGCCTTTCTGAACCACGACCGGATCTTGGAGGACGCCTTGGTCGTCTTGACGATATCCAGCCAGTACGAACTCGGCGTCTGGTGTGGAGAGGTGAAAATGGTTACCGTGTCGCCGTTCTGCAATTTCGCGGCCAGCGGCGCGATATTTCCGTTCACCTTCGCCCCGCTGCAGTGGAGCCCGATGTCGGTGTGTATGGCGAAGGCGAAGTCCAGTACGCTGGCGCCCTGCGGCAGTTCCTTGAGATCCCCGCGCGGGGTGAAGACGAAGATGGCGTCGTCGTACAGGTCCATGCGCAGGTAACTCATGAACTCCTTCGGGTCGGTCATGTCGGTCTGCCAGTCCAGCGCCTGGCTGAGCCAGTCTTCCCGGTTCTCGCCGTCCTGGACCTCATCCCTTCCTTCTTTGTAGAGCCAGTGGGCGGCGATCCCCACTTCCGCGATCCGGTCCATCTCCCGCGTGCGGATCTGGATCTCGGCCGTTTCCCCGTTGGACGCGATGATCGTGGTGTGCAGGGACTGGTACATGTTCATCTTGGGTCGGGAAACGTAGTCTTTGAAGCGGTCGAAGATGGGGGTGTAGAGTGTATGGATGATCCCGAGCGCGTGGTAGCAGTTGGGCACCGTATCGGTCACGACGCGCAGCGCCAGCAGGTCGTAGATCTCTTCGAAAGGCCGGTTGCGGCGCTGCATCTTCGTGAAGATGCTGTAGAAATGCTTGGCCCGACCGTTCACCGTGGCGTCGATGCCGGCGTCCTTCAGGGCCTTGACGATGGGTTGGCGGATCTCGTCGATCAGCTTCTCCCGTTCCGCCCGCTTCTGGTCCAGCTTGCTCGCGAGATCCCGGTATACATCGGGAGACAGGTATTTCAGGCTGAGGTCTTCCAGTTCGGATTTGATCTTGGCCATGCCGAACCGGTGGGCGAGCGGCGCGTAGATCTCCCGCGTTTCGAGGGAGATGCGCTGCTGCTTCTCCTCTTCCAGGAAGGACAGCGTCCGCATGTTGTGCAGCCGGTCCGCGAGCTTGATGAGGATGATGCGCACGTCCTTCGCCATGGAAACGAGCATCTTGCGGAAATACTCGGCCTGGAGTTCCTCCTGGCTTCTGAAGGACAGCCCGGTGATCTTGGTGACGCCGTTGACCAGGACGGCCACTTCCTCGCCGAATTCCGCGGCCAGCTGTTCGATTGTCACCTCTTCCACGTCTTCCACCACGTCGTGCAGGAGACCCGCCGCGATCGTCACGGCGTCCAGCTGCAGGCCGATCAGCGTAAGCACCACCTGCGTGCAGTGCACCATGAAGGGCTCGCCGGACTTGCGGACCTGGCCGGCGTGGTGCAGGGTGCTGAAATGATAGGCTCTTTCGATGAGGTCCAGCTGGGCTTCCAGCGCCTCGTCGGAGTCGATTTCCGGATGTGAAATGGCGTACTGCTCCAGCAGTACCTGGACTGGTACGATCGCGGAGTGGGCAAGGGTGTTTTCAGCCGTCGCAGTCATCGGGACATTCGCCTCGACAGCCCGACATCGGGCCTGAACGCGCTTGACAGGGCCAAGGGGCGATTTAAACTAATGCTTACCCCTTTGGTCAACCGACGCGGAATGCGTGTGTAACGTTTCTTATTTACAATAGGTTATCTCATATCCTTTAGATAACGGGCGAAATGGACCGTTGTCAAGCCGGATTTGGCGGGCCGGGGAACAGGAAAGCCGATACATCGTGGACGAATCGATCGAAGGCGGATCGGTATTCCGGCCCGATGCGGTGGGCGTTACGGACGTTCCTGATCATGGACCGGGTCTCCTTTGCACGCCGGTCGTAGCGGTCCGGCAGTGGTTCTCCCGTGGTGAAGGGGAACTCGTGCACGCCCAGATCGAGGCGCAGGACGGGCGCCGGATGCAGGTTCCATTCCGTCTGATCGGCGGATATGACCCGGTCGGCGGGATTGACGACCACCAGCAAACGGTCCTGCAGGTCCTTCATGCGCGCTGCCAGGGCATCTCCGTGAAACAGCACCTCCTTCAGCCAGCGCAGCGGGGGATCGACCAGCCGGCGGTGGCGGCCGTCGACCTGTTGACGGTTGTAGCCATCATCCAGCCGGCGGTGGCGGCCATCGACCGGGTTTCCGCCGCGGCCATCGACCAGGTTACCGTGGCGGTCATCGACCGCGGTGCGCACCGGTAGCCCGTCCGGAAAGGACGCGCTACGAAGATACGCCGACAACTCCTTCGCGGCCGAATCGTCCATGATGAAAAGGCTTTCGGGCCGGATGCCGCCGAGGGGCGCGCCGGACGCGAAGAGTGCGGCCCGTGCATCGGAGAACCGTCCGAAGGGATCGGCCAGCAACAGGACCAGGGCCAGGTAGCCGCCGGCCGAGTAACCCAGGAAGCGCACCCGCGCCCCGGCCCTGCAGGAAGCATGCTCGCCCCTTTCTATGCGCGCTACCAGGTCCGCGGCGTCGAAGCAGGACTGCAGCCCGCCCAGGCAGTACCGTTCGGGCGCCCGGTCCAGTCTTTCGCTGATCCGTCCGTTGAAGGGGCTGGTCCGCCCGTTGCCCGTCATGGCAGCGCGGCGGGCGGCGATCCGGGTTTGTTCCTGCACGCTCCAGAGATCCGATCGCCTCCCCACGTGGAAGGACAGGGGGAAGAGGATGACGGGAATGCCGAGCCGCTGGGCGAAGCTGCCGGCCCAGGGCAGCATCCTGGCGTAGCTGCCCTCGTTCAGCCCGTGGAAGATGACCAGGACCTCGCCGGCGCCCGCCGCGGGCAGATCGACCGGCTCCACCATGAGGTAGCTGAACCCGCGGTTCTCCTCGATATCCCGGTCCTCCGGCAGCAACAGGCCGGTCCAGCGGGATTCGAAACGGGGGCGGCGCAGCCGGAAGCGTCCGTCGTCGACGGGATCGCCGCCCTTCCGGTACAGCCGGTTCAACTCATCGGGCTCGTATACGTTTCCGGGCACCCGGCAACCTCCTGCGCGTTCGATCCGGTCTGCGCGTCCGGTTCGGGTCGGATGACCAGTACCGCGCTTATTTGAACATGCAACCACAAGACCACCGCCGCGTGACCCTCCGCTCCATCCTGGCCGGCATCGTCCTGGCCGTTTTCATCAGCCTGTGGATCCCCTACAACGTATGGGTCGTGCGCGGGACGTTCATGGACTTCGAGCACGTCTCGGCGTCCCTGATGGCGCCCTTCCTGTTCTTCGTCATCGTCGTGAACGGCCTGCTGCGCAAGTACCGCCCCACGGCCACGTTCTCCACGTCGGAACTCCTCGTCATCCTCGCCTTCGGCCTGATCGCGTCCACCGTGCCGTCCCACGCCTTCATGAGCTATTTCATCGGCGTGATCACCACCCCGTACTATTTTGCATCGCCCGAAAACCAGTGGGTAGAGGTTTTCTTTCAATACCTTCCGGCCTGGCTGCTGGTCGACCCCGAGGACCATACCATCCGCTGGTTCTACGAAGGGCTGCCCGCCTACGCCCGGCTGCCGTGGCGTCCCTGGATCGTCCCGCTCTTCTGGTGGGGCACGTTCTTCATCGCCCTGTTCTTCGCGGGGTCCTGCCTGGTGGTGATCCTGCGGAAACAGTGGATCGTCCACGAGAAGCTCAGTTTCCCGCTGGCCCAGGTCATCGCCCAGGTCATCGACGAGCCCGGCGGCCGTTCGTTTCTGCCGCCCTTCATGCGGGGAAGGCTCTTCTGGATCGGGTTCTCGCTGCCGCTGGCCGTGATCGGCTGGAACATCGTAGACTACTTTACGCCGGTCGGGGTGATCCCCATCGGACAGCCCTACGCGACGGACCTCGTCATCGGCCACCTGTTCCCCGCCATCAGGATCAAGATCAACATCTACCTCCTCTGCTTCGCCTTATTCTCCCCGGTGGACATCCTGTTCAGCATCTGGGTCTTCCACCTGCTGGCCATCCTCGAGTCTGGCGGCATGAACGCCGTGGGCCTGCTCGAAACCGGGGCTTCGCCGGACGCCGCGGTGCGGCTGCAGGAGATCGGCGCCCTGATCGTCTTCGTGCTGTGGGGGTTCTGGATCGCCAGGCGCCACCTGTGGGACGTGGTGCGGAAGGCCATGGGCGGCCTGGGCGGCCTGGGCCGGGCGCCGGAAGTGGACGATTCCGATGAGTTCTTTTCCTACCGGGCGGCCGTCCTGGGCGTGTTGCTGGGCGTCGCCTACATGGCGGCCTTCCTGCACATGGCCGGCATGAGTCCTGTCATCATGGCACCCTTTCTGATTCTGCTCTTCATCTTCTATGTCGGCGTGGCCCGGATCGTGGCGGAGACCGGCCTGGTCGCCCTCGATCTGCCCATGAACTCCCACGAGTTCCTCATTCGCGGGGTGGGCTCCTCCGGCATAGACCCTTCGTCCCTCACGGTCTTCGGCCTGACCAACGCCTTCGCGCGGAACTGGAAGACCTTCACCATGGTCTCCGTTTCCCACATCACCCGGATCGGGGACCGGGTCTGGACCGACAAGAAGCTGATGTTCGCCGTGATCTGCGGGGCCTTTGCTCTGGCGTTCCTGATCGGCGCCGCATACACCGTCTATTCAGGATATGAGACCGTCGGTGCGTCGCAGTTCGACCAGTGGGCGTTCACCACCGGGAACATCCACTTCTTCGAAAGCGTCAAGGTATGGATCCAGAACCCGACCCGATTGTCGGTCATGGAGACCGCCTGGTTCTTCCTCGGAGGTCTCGTCATGATGGTGCTGATCTTCCTCCGGTACAAGTTTCCGGGCTGGCCGCTGCATCCCGTGGGACTCACCATTGCCCGCGGGGTGGCGATCGACAACGGGGCCTTCACCCTCTTCGTCGCGTGGGCGGTCAAGGTCCTGCTGCTCCGGTCCGGCGGCATCAGCCTGTTCCGCCGCGCCCAGCCGCTGATCATGGGCATGCTGGTCGGATTCTGCACGGGACTCGTCCTGTCCAACCTCGTGGACATCATCTGGTTCCCGGGACAGGGCCACCGGATACACGGCTGGTAGGTGTCCCGGGCAGCCGGATACACGGCCGGCGGGCGTTCGGAGCCGCCGGTACACCCGGCGCGTGAGGGTGCGGGAAATGTTGCGATTCCATGACGAATAGAATTGACATTCGGGTACCTAACCCCATATAATCAAATGGTTTTGTGGATCTGAACCCGCCTGGAGATCGCCGAGGGCCGTTTGATGGATCAGCTTGACCTGACTATACGCATCGCCGGGGAGAACGGCGAAGGCGTGCTTACCGTCGGCGACGTGCTGGCCGAAGCGCTGGCCCGGTCCGGTCTGCACATCTATACCTTCAAGAACCTTCCCGCCGAAATCAAGGGCGGCGCGTCCATGACCCAGGTCAGGGTGCAGGACACGCCCGTGCGCTCGCCGGGCGACGCCTTGGACATCCTGATGGTCTGGAACCAGGAGAACTACGACATTCACGTGGATGAGGTCAAGCCTACCGGCGTCGTGATCTACGATCCGGACGAATGCGACGCGGACGAAAGCCTTGCTCTGACGCAGATCGGCGTGCCGCTCCAGTCGATCACGAAGACTGTCATCAAGACGATGAAGTCCAAGAACGTGCTGGCCTTCGGGATCCTGACCGCCTGCCTCGGCATTCCCTTCGATTCGGCGAAGCAGATGGTGTCCGAAAGCCGATGGGGACGCCGCAAGGAGTTTCTCGAGTCCAATATCAACGCGTTGAAGCAGGCCTATGTCTACGTGGACGAAAACGGCATCGACCTGGGCCTCCGGGTCGCCGTCGAACGCAAGAACGGACATACCCAGCTGATCATGACGGGGAACGACGCGCTCTGCATGGGCGCCCTGGCCGCCGGCTGCCGGTACTACGCCGGGTATCCCATCACGCCGGCCAGCGACGTCATGGAGACGCTGGCGAAAGCGATGCCCAGGGTGGGGGGCGTCCTGATGCAGACCGAAGACGAGATCGCCGCCATCACCGCCTCCATCGGCGCGTCCTTCACGGGCGCGAAGGTGATGACCGCCACGGCGGGCCCGGGCCTTTCCCTCATGGTCGAGGCCCTCGGCCTGGCGACCATGGAGGAGATCCCCCTCGTGGTCGTCGACGTACAGCGCGGCGGTCCGAGTACCGGCATGCCCACCAAGACGGAGCAGTCGGACCTGAACCTGGCCATCCACGGTGCCCACGGCGAGGCGCCCCGTATCGTGATCGCGGCGACCAATACAGAGGACTGTTTCTATACGGCGGTCAAGGCCTTCAATCTCGCGGAGAAGTACCAGACGCCGGTCATCCTGCTCAGCGACCAGCATCTCTCCCAGCGCGCGCAGGTCATGTCTCGCCCCGATCTGAGCGAGGTCGAGATCGTCGAGCGCAAGCAGCCCGAATCGAACGGCAGCGTCACGCCCGAGGAGTTCGACCGGTACGAGATGACGGAGGACTACGTCTCCCCCATGCCCTTGCCGGGCCGCCATGACCAGCATTACGTGGCTACGGGCCTGGAACACGACGAGCACGCCCACATCGACTACTCGCCCGAAGCCCATATCCGCATGACCGAAAAGCGGCATCAGAAGATCGAATCCGCGGTGAACGAGCCCGGATTCGTCCAGCGGTACGGCGCGGAGGACGCCCAGCTCGGGCTGATCGGATGGGGATCGTCGGAAGGTCCCATTCTGGAAGCGCTGGACCGGACCCTGGCGAAGGGGTACAAGGTGGCCGCCCTGATATTCAAGATGCTCCATCCCCTGCCTGAGAAGGAGGCCCGCGCCTTCATCGAATCCATCCCGGTGGTTTCCGTGGTGGAACTGAACGCCAGCGGGCAGTTCGCGAACTACCTGCAGGGCCGCCTGGCCGTTTCTCTCCAACGGTTCAACATCATAACAGGACTGCCCTTCAAGGCGGGCGACATCGAGGAATACATCGAAGGAGTGCTGCAGTATGGCTGAAGTCCGTACGGCCGACACCGCCAGGACCACGGCGCCCGAACGGCCCGCGAAAGCCGAGCGGCCCGGTCCGGCCAGTCAGTCAGAGGCGGCCAAGCCGCCCGCAAAACGAACGCTCAAGGACTACCGGAGCGAAGTCAAGCCCACCTGGTGCCCCGGCTGCGGGGATTTCGGCGTGCTCGCCGCACTGCAGCGCGCGCTGGCCGAACGCAACCTCGATCCCAGGGACGTGGTCATCGTGTCGGGCATCGGCTGTTCCGGCCGCCTGCCTGAATTCGTCAACGCCTACGGCCTGCACGTGGTGCACGGACGGGCGCTGCCCGCGGCCCAGGGCGTCAAGGCGGCCAATCCCGACCTGACCGTTATCGCCGTCGGCGGAGACGGCGACGGTTTCGCTATCGGCGGCGGCCACGTGCCCCATGCCGTGCGCCGCAACCAGGACATCACCTACATCGTGATGGACAACCAGGTGTACGGCCTGACCAAGGGCCAGCCGTCACCCAGCACGCCCACGGGGATGCAGGCCCTGCGGCGCAGCGTTTCCATGCCCAAGATGGCGCCTTACGAAGGGGTGCTGGAAGGCCAGCTGAACATCCTGGCCATGGTGATCGTGTACGGCTGCAGTTTCGTTGCGCGCACGTTCTCCAGCCAGGCGACGGAAATGGCGAAAACCATCGGCCGGGGGCTCGATCACCCCGGGTTCGCCTTCGTCCACGCGATGAGTCCCTGCCCCACCTTCTACAACACCTACGACCCCTGGAAAGAGTCTTTCATGCCGTTGCCGGACGACTGGGACACCGGCGACCGGATCAAGGCGATCGACATGGCCATGGAAGAGGTGGGCGACGGCGTCTTCCACAGCGGCGTGTTCTTCCAGGACGTGTACCGCACCTATACCGACAAGCTGCAGGACGTGTACGCCAAGGCCTACGGCGAAGAGCAGGCAACCATCGACGCCCTGATGGACCAGTACGCCTGAGCCTGCGGGCCCGGTCGGTCTTTAATCCCTGAACATCACCGGAACACCACGGTACGGCGTCCGTTGATCAACACGCGCCGCTGTATGTGGTAGAGTACGGCCCGCGCCAGCACGATGCGTTCGATGTCGTGCCCCACGGCCGTAAGTTCCGCCGGAGACATGCGATGGGTCACGGTCTCCACGTCCTGCTCGATGATCGGACCTTCGTCGAGGTCGGCCGTCACGTAATGGGCGGTGGCGCCGATCAGCTTCACCCCGCGCCGATGGGCCTGATGGTAGGGCCGGGCGCCCTTGAAACCCGGCAGGAACGAGTGGTGGATGTTGATGATGCGGCCCGCCATCCGCTCGCAGACCTCGGGGCCGAGAATCCGCATGTACCGGGCCAGCACGACGAAATCGATGTTGTTTTCCTCGATCTCGTCGATCAGCCGCTCCTCCTGCTCCTCCTTGTTCTCCGGCGTGATGGGAAGGTGCAGGAAGTCGATGCCCGATTCCTTCGCCAGTTGTCCGGCGTCCGGGTGATTGGAGATGATCAGCGGAATATCCAGCCGGAGCTTGTCCATACGGGTGCGGTTCAGCAGGTCCAGCAGGCAGTGCAATTCCCGCGACACCATGATGAGCGCCCGGGGCCGGGTGTCGTCGGCGGACAGGTCCCACTGCATCTCGAGTTCTTCCGCCAGGGGCGCGAAGGTGCGCCACAGCGAACCCAGGGTGACCTTACCGCCGAAATGCACCCGCATGAAGAACCGCTCGCTGAACGGATCGATGTACGTGTCGCTTTCGATGACGTGGCAGCCCTGTTCCGCCAGCCAGCGGGTCACGGTGTAGATCAGTCCCGTGCGCTTGGGACAGGACAGGGCCAGCAGGAAGTTCTTTACGGTGCGTGCCTTCATGAATGGAGACCGTTACCGTGGGTTTGTGGTTTTGCTGCGTACCGCGTGTCCTCTTCGGTGGGCGGGATCGAAGATGAAGAGGGCATGAAGGTGGACCCTTCCGCAGGGCCCGGTTGCCGTGGAGCGGCGGGCGAGATCAGGCGGAACCGGACGGAACCGGGCGGGACCGGGCAAGTTTCGGCGAGACCGGCCGGGCGCTGGCGTGCGCTGGCGTGCGCTCCGCCCTGGCTAGACCGGCGCAGGGCCGTCAGTCGTCCGTGAAGAAGTCCGCGTTGATCTGGATGTAGTTCTGCCATTCGTCCGGCGTGTCTTCTTCGGCGAAAATGGCCTCAACCGGACATTCGGGCTCGCAGGCGCCGCAGTCTATGCACTCTTCCGGATCGATGTACAGCATCCGTTCGCCGTCCTTGGTGTGAATGCAGTCCACCGGGCATACATCGACACAGCCCTTGTCCATTACGTCAATGCATGGCTCTGCGATAATGTAGGTCATCCGAGTCTCCTCGCTAAAACACGCTTTCTTGAAACAAACCGGCTTTGAGGATGCGTCGAACCCGGTACCGTCGGTAACAAACATTCAAACCAGGCAACGGTTCCGCCGCCAAAATACCGTACTATAATAGTCGGCGCGCCATGGCCTGTCAAGCCTGAATTCGTTTGACCGCGGGCCGGTTCTCCCTTAAGTTCAAAGGCCATGCCACCGTTCGCCGTACCCACCGAGTTGGCCCGCCGTTACGACGTCTGTTTCAAGTCCATAGCCATTGGCAAGTGGGTGAACCTGGACATGCTGGCGGTACGCGATCCCGATGTGCTCATCGACGAAATCGATCCGGAATTCTACGATGAGGATGAACGCCTGCCCTACTGGGCGGAGATCTGGCCCTCGGCGATCGGTCTCGGCCGTCACCTGTTCGAGTACCCCGCGCCCGCCGGTTCCCGGATCCTGGAACTGGGCTGCGGCATCGGCCTGGCCGGTATCGCCGCGGCCGCGGCCGGACTGGCGGTCACCGCGTGCGACTACGAAGAAGACGCCCTGGCCTTCGCCCGGTACAATGCCCGACTGAACGCCCTGGATGGGCGCGTTTCTTTCCGCTTCCTGGACTGGAGAAACCCGGATCTCGACCGAAGGTACACCATTGTAATCGGCTCGGACATCCTGTACGAAAGGCCGAATCACGAACCGATCCAGCGCCTGCTCCACGAAACGCTGGAACCGGGCGGCATGTTCCTCGCGAGCGATCCCGATCGCCGGGCGGCCGCCCCCTTCGTCGAATCCATGATCGCCCGGGGATACCGCCACAGCGCGCAGCCCCGTAAGGTGAAATTCGAAAGTAAGGACAACCGCATCACTGTCCACCGCTTTCTCAAAGAAGACTGAGCCGCTGCCCTGAGCCGCCCTGATCGGAAAGGACATGAAAGAAGCCATCGACCAACTACCGGAGGGTATCCGCGGACAACTGCGCCGGGCCGGCCGCCTGGCCGATGAATCGGGACAGGCGCTTTATCTGGTTGGCGGGACCGTGCGGGACCTGCTGCTGGGACGTACCAGGACGGACATCGACCTGGCGGTAGAAGGAGACGGCATGGAGTTCGCCGCCCGGCTGGCCCGGGCCTCAGGAGCCCGCTCCAGACCGAATCCCCGGTTCCTGACGGCCACCGTGGAAATGCCCGGAGGCCACAGCCTGGACGTGGCCACGGCCCGCAGCGAGACCTACGAGCACCCGGGCGCGCTGCCCTGGGTGGCGTCCGCGTCGATGGACGTGGACCTGGCACGGCGGGATTTCACGATCAATGCCATGGCGGTCTCGCTGAACGGGCCGAGCTTTGGCAAACTGGTCGATCCGTTCGAGGGCAGGTCCGACCTGCGGAAGAAACGGGTCCGCATTCTCCACGACCGGAGCTTTAACGACGATCCGACCCGCCTATTCCGGGCCGTCCGGTTCGAACAGCGCCTTCGGTTCAGGCTCGAGCGGGGGACGGAACGGAGGTTCAGGGAAGCAGTCGCGGGGGGTATGATCGGGAACCTCTCCGGCCCCCGGTTACTCGAGCAGTTGAAACTGGTCTGCTTCGAACCGGATCCCTGGCTGGTATTCAACCGGCTGGAAGGACTCGAGGTCCTCAGGGCCATCCACCCCGCCGTCGGTTCCGACGAGGGCCTGAAGACCCTGGTTCGGGAGATAAGCCCGTCCGGCCCGTCCGGCGACCTGGCGTCTCCGGCCAGCGACGGCTGGTGGATCCTGTACCTGGTGGCGCTGTTCGGCCCGCACCGGGCGGAGACTTTGCAGGGCGTCGTGGACCGGCTGAAGCCCAACCGGCGTCTCAGGAAGGCTATCGAGGACATGTCCCGGTGGTCCGTCGTGGAACGGGCCGTCGAGTCGGGGGAAATCGACACGCCGGCGGACTTCTTCCGCGCGGTGCGGACGATCTCGAAGGACACCATGCTGTTCGTCACCCTGACCCACCCTGACGAAGGCATGCGGAAACGTTGCGAATCCTATTACCACCAGCACCGGCACATGCGCCTGTCCATCGACGGAGGCACGCTCAAGGACCTGGGCATCGCGGAGGGTCCGGCTTACGGCCGGATCCTCGACGAAGTGCTTTCGATGAAGATAAACGGCGAAATCGGGACCGAGGCGGAGGAACGCCGCGCCGCGCGGACGCTTTGGTCGCGCCTTCACCGCTCCGAGCCCTGAATGGATCCGCTGCCCCAGCAAAGGAGTATCCATGCCCGACTTTACGATCCTGTTCATCGCCATGCCGGCGATCCTCTTCGCCCTGACCTTTCACGAGTATGCCCATGCCTGGGCGGCGTGGAAACTGGGCGACCCCACGGCGCGCAGCATGGGGCGGCTTTCGCTTAACCCCCTGGTACATCTCGACCCGGCCGGGACCATCATGCTGATCATCACCGTCATGAGCGGATTCGGCATCGGCTGGGCGAAACCCGTGCCGGTGGATCCACGCTACCTGCGCAATCCACGGAAGGACATGCTCTGGATCGCCCTGGCCGGGCCGGTGTCCAATATCATCCTGGCCTTCATCCTGGTGGGCGTGTTTACCCACATGCCCTCGGGCGGCGCCCTGACCGACACGCTGCGCCAGATGATCCGGTACGGCATCATCATCAACCTGGCGCTGGCCTTCTTCAACATGCTGCCGATCCCCCCGCTGGACGGGTCGCGGGTCCTGAAGGGACTGCTGCCCCCGGCGCAGGCTCAGCGGTACGGCCAGCTGGAGATGTACGGCCCCATGCTGCTGATCGGCCTGATCATCGCGGACCAGATGCTCCAGCTGGGCATCATCCGGACCTGGATCGCCGTGCCTGCCCAGATCAGCCTGCGCCTGATGAGCGAAATCTTCAGCAGCTTCTAAGCGGGGGTTTCATGCGGCTGAGCGCCGAAACGGTCCGCCTGGACCTCATCCATCCCTTCCGTATCGCCCGCGAGGTCAGCGATCACAAGCACAACGTGCTCTTGCGCATCTCCGAAGGCGAGTTGACCGGTACGGGTGAAGCCGCACCTTCTCGCTACTACGGGGAAGACGCCGGTTCGGTCATCCGGGCGCTGGAGAAAGTGCCGCCCCTCCTCGGCGGCGATCCCTTCGAACTCGAGGAAACGACCGGTCGTCTCGCGTCCGCGCTTCCGGGCGATCCCGCGGCGCGCGCGGCCGTGGATATCGCACTGCACGACCTGGCCGCCCAGCGGCTCGGCGTACCGCTCTACCGGTGGCTCGGTCTCGATCCCGCGAAAACGCCTGTCACTTCATTCACCATCGGCATCGACGAGCCGGCGGCCGTCCGCCGCAAAGTGCGCGAAGCCGAAGGGTACCCGGCGTTGAAGATCAAGCTCGGCTCGGAACAGGACCTCGACATCATGCGCGCGATCCGGGATGAAACGAATGCGCGCATCCGGATCGACGCCAACGCGGGGTGGACGGCGGACCAGGCCGTGGAAATGGTGGGCCGCCTGTCCGAGTTCGGCGTGGAACTCGTGGAGCAGCCTCTGCCCCCCGGTTCGCCCGCGGACTGGCGCAGGGTGCGGGAGGCCGCGTCCATGCCGGTCTTCGCTGACGAAAGCGTACTGGTCTCACCGGACGTGCCCGCCATGGCCGGCCTGGTGGACGGCGTCAACGTTAAACTGATGAAGTGCGGCGGGGTCCGCGAAGCGCTCCGCCTTATCCACACCGCCCGGGCCCACGGGATGCGCGTCATGATCGGCTGCATGATCGAAACCTCCGTCGCCATCACCGCCGCGGCCCATCTCTCCCCATTGGCCGACTATGCCGACCTGGACGGCAACCTGCTGATTTCCAACGATCCCTTCACAGGGGCAACCGTTCGGCAGGGACGCCTGATTCTGCCGGAGGGACCGGGAATCGGGATAGCGCCCGGGTCATAGGCAAACTCCCCTCGCCAGATCCGAAGGCCCATCACCGCTCGTAACCATGACGAGTGTCGGGAGGGTCTAACGACGATTCGCGCATATAATACATTAATTATAATTAAATAGTATGTATTACTGCGGATATGCCTTCGCGTTGCCGGCCGGTAGATTCCTGACGCCCGTGGGATGTCTTGCCCTGGCTCCGGCACGTACCGGTGCCTCGCATCCCCCGTAATCCCGGTCTGGAACGGCTTATCCGATCAAAAAACACAAAAAAGTATTGACTACGATCAATTGAAGTATAAATTATGCTTCACAGTAGTTTATTATGTTTGGATGGATTGAATGAAATCTGCACGCATCAGGGTGATTCACGTCCGACGACACTGATATCCGCACAATCTGCGACAGTTAACCACTGTCCAATACGCGCAATTGCACTGGACGGGAAAGGAGGACATATAGAACGGTGCCGTTAAGCATCTACCTTTTTACAGCAAAGAGTAAAATTCGATAAACGGGAGACAACAATGCATTACCTCATAGTAATTGTGATTGCGTTCGCGCTATCCACGATGGGATGCGAAGGCAAGACAGGCCCCGCCGGTCCTACCGGCGCTCAAGGCGCGGCTGGTCCGCAGGGCGTAGCAGGTTCTACCGGTCCTCAAGGCGCGCTTGGCCCGCAAGGTCCCGAAGGTCCGCAAGGTCCCGAAGGCCCGCAAGGTCCCGAAGGCCCGCAAGGTCCCAAGGGTGACCAAGGTGATCA
>VXRC01000029.1:0-1115 GCA_009838645.1 Gemmatimonadota bacterium
GTGACGGTGAGTCCATCGGAAGCGATGATCGAGGTGGGCGCGACGCAGCAGTTCGCGGCGAAGGCATTGACGTCTGACGGAATGGCCATCCCGGACGCGGAGGTAACGTGGTCGAGCTCGGACGAGATGGTCGCGACGGTCGACGCGGAAGGCCTGGCGACCGGTGTCGGGGCGGGCGCAGCGATGATCACGGCCACCGCGGACAGCGTATCCGGCATGGCGACGCTGACGGTGACCGAACCCCCGCCGCCCGAGCCGGTGGTGGCCAGCGTGACGGTGAGTCCGGCTTCCATGATGATCATGGTCGGAGGCATGTTCCAGTTCACGGCCGTTGCCATGACGGCCGACGGCATGGTGATTGAAGACGTGGATTTCTCCTGGATGAGCGATGATACGGAAGTCGCCACGGTGGATGAAACGGGGCTGGTCACGGCCGTCGCCGCAGGTACGGCCATGATAACGGCCACGGGGAATGACGTAACGAGTATGTCCGCGACGATCACCGTGGAGGAATTGCCGCCAGTGGTAGCCGGCGTCGAGATCGTGGACGCCATGCCGGTTATGCTCGAGATAGGCGATACGCACCAGCTCATGGCCGTCGCCCGGACTTCGGAAGGGACCATGGTCGCTGGCTTGACCTTTGCGTGGTCAAGCGACGACAACGAGGTGGCGACCGTTGACTCGACCGGGCTGGTAAGCGCGGTTGGAGCAGGCATGGCGGATATCACCGCCATGACGGAAGAAACGACTTCCGAACCGGTGACCGTCACGGTTGCCGAGCCTCCACCGATTGTGGATCGTGTAACCGTGACACCATCTTCCGCGACGATCGAAGAAGGCGAGACGTGGCGGTTCACGGCGACAGCCTATGAATCGGACAACACGGTGATCCCGGACAAGACCTTCACCTGGTCGAGCAGTAACCCTTCGGTTGCGACGGTAAGCCCGTCATCGGGATCGGCGACGACGGCCCGGGGAGTGAATGCGGGTTCCACGACGATAAGGGCATCGGTGGACGGCAAGTCCGACACGGCGAGGTTGACGGTCACGGAGCCGCCGCCCGTTGTGGACCGTGTATCCGTGTCGCCATCAACGGCGTCGATTGAAGAGGGCGA
>VXRC01000029.1:1125-17132 GCA_009838645.1 Gemmatimonadota bacterium
CCGTTGTGGACCGTGTATCCGTGTCGCCATCAACGGCGTCGATTGAAGAGGGCGACACACGGCGGTTCACGGCGACAGCCTATGAATCGGACGGCACGGTGATCCCGGGCAAGACATTCAGTTGGACGAGCAGCAACCGTTCGGTTGCGACGGTAAGCCCGTCATCGGGATCGTCGACGACGGCCCGGGGAGTGAATGCGGGTTCCACGACGATAAGGGCATCGGTGGACGGCAAGTCCGACACGGCGAGGTTGACGGTCACGGAGCCGCCGCCCGTTGTGGACCGTGTATCCGTGTCGCCATCAACGGCGTCGATTGAAGAGGGCGAGACGCGGCAATTTACCGCCACGGCCTATGAATCGGACAACACGGTGATCCCGGGCAAGACCTTTACGTGGTCGAGCAGCAATACCACGGTCGCGACCATCAACTCGTCGGGTCTGGCCGAAGGCAAGCAGGCAGGTTCCACGACGATCACGGCCTCGGTGGACGGCAAGTCCGATACGGCTACGCTGACGGTGACCGAGCCGGCGCCGATGTTGAGGAGTCGTACGGGTACGATTAGTGGTCGAAATAACTACAATTCTGGTGGATCAGTAACACTAAGCCAAACATCGGACGGGAAGCTCGAGCTCAAGATTACCGGACTGTCCACACCGAGCGGGGCGCCGGATGTGTATGTGGCGCTATATACCAGCAGTAACATTAATTGGGGAAGTGGTGCTAGTCTACCTTCCGGTGCCAGATCATTTGGCGAAGTGTCGCGGCAGTCGGGGACCAAGACCTGGACTTTTACGCCTGCCAGCGGAGAAAACATCGATTCATGGGACTACCTTATTCTTCACTGCAGGGCGATCAATCAAGAGGTCGGGAGTACGTCATTGAGCAATTGATAAACAAAGGAGTACTAGTGTGAACAAACTTGTACTTGCCGCGCTGATCACCGCCGGTATGGTATTTCATGCCTCCGTCGCCTATGCCGGTGGATGGACCCAGCCCCAGGGCAAGGGGTATTTCAAACTCAGCCAGCAGATCATCCGCGCCGAATCACTTTTCCTTGCGACCGGATCCAAGACCGAGATACCCACCGTGAGCGGCTATACGACAGGTCTTTACGGCGAATTCGGCTTGATTGACCGGGTGACCCTGGTGGGATATATGCCGGTTTACACGAACTTTAGCATTGATATTGAAGGATTCGATTCCACGACCGGTCTTGGTGATTGGGACGTAGGAGTCAGGATCGGGCTACTTACCGGCGGACCAACGGTGGTCAGCCTTCAAGCCCTTGCGGGATTGCCCCTGGGCGATTCGGGGGGCGATATAGTTCTCTGGTCCGGTGACGGTGAATTCAATCAACATTTCTCACTTCAAGTAGGTCATTCGCTCTACCCCGTACCTGCCTACCTAAAGGGTGAAATCGGATACAACAACCGTAAGAGCAGCGACAGTCGCGACGACAATTACGCCGACGAGTTGCGCTACAGCCTGCAGGCCGGTTATACGATCGCCGAGCGAGTTGGCGTCGCATTGAGCCTTCGAGGAATAAAAGCCCTCGACAGGGCGGACGACGAGTTTCATCCGCGTAACGATGTCGAGTACTTGTCCTATGGCCCCCAGGTCGATTTCTACGTTACGCCCAACGCGGGGATTACCGCCAGTATGACCAGGTTTACCCGGGCCCACAACATGCTGGACGCCCCAACGTGGGAATTCGGGGTGTTTCTGAAACTGTAGGAATCAGCCGATGTCGAAAACCATTCTAATTGCCGCGATGCTCGCGGGCTTCATCCTTCCAGCAAGCACGGTATTCGCCGGGGGATGGACGCACGCTCCGGGCAAAGGTTACTTCAAGCTGAACGAGCAGTTGATCAAGAGTGATTCGTATTTTCAGCCGTCCGGAAGAAAGACCGACATAACGGAACTGAGCCGTTATACTACCAGCCTGTATGGTGAATTTGGCCTTGTAGACCGGTTGACGCTTGTTGGTTACATTCCCTTCTACCAGCGGGTCAGCGAAGACCGGCACGGGTCCGAAACCAAGACGGGTACCGGGGACTGGGAGCTTGGCGCCAGGATTGGATTGCTCACCAACCGGGCCACGGTCGTGAGCATTCAGGTCATGGCCGGTTTGCCGCTTGGAGATTCCTATACCGATCAGGAAGTCGGCCTGTTCACCGGCGATGGTGAATTCAACCAGTTATTTTTGCTCCAGGTCGGCCATTCACTGTGGCCGACGCCGGGTTATCTTAAAGCTGAAATCGGCTTCAACAATCGTGAAAGCGATTACTCCGACGAACTGAGGTACGCCCTCGAAGCGGGGTTCATGGCTGGCGAGCGGGTCGGGTTTTCCGCCTGGGTACGTGGTGTGAAAGCCCTTGGAACGGCGGATGGCGAGTGGACCCGGAACGATCAGCAGTACGTGTCCTTCGGTCCTGAAATCAACTTCCACATCACGTCCAGCGCGGGGATCACCGCGGGCGTGACGAAGTACATGGGCGCACACAATGTGCTGGACGCTCCTGCGTGGGATATCGGCGTATTTTTCAACTTGTAGTCCAGCTTCGGCAAACTAACCGCAAGTCGATCAAGGATTTCCGAAACGACCCATGCCGCGCAGAATCCGTTTGACCTTTGTCGATGAAGGCGTATCGGTGGACGCCGAGATGCTGGAAGACGAGGCGCCGAAGACCTGCCAGGCGGTCTGGGACGCCCTGCCCCTGGAGGAGGAGGGCATCCACGCCGTGTATTCGGGCAGCGAGATCGCCTACTTCCTGTCCGACGACATCGTCATTCCGCCCGAGAACCTGACGAGCCGCACGTTGCCCGGCGATATCTGCTACTACCGCTTGGAACCGGGCCTGAAGCACGGATGGCTGGACGGCATCACCGAACTGTGCTGGTTCTACGGCAGGGACGGCCGCCCCAACATGCCGGACGGTCCCGTCGCCGTGAATCTCTTCGCCCGGATGGTCGGCGACGCCAGTGATTTTTTCGAGGTGTGTTACCGCATTCGGCGTGAAGGGATGAAACGCGTACGGATCGAACGGGTCGTTTGAATTCGAATCGCAGGAAACCGATTCCCAGTCGGTCTAATATAACACACAATCCATTCCGATAGCCACCGTCACGGAATCTTGCCAGGATATGCATCTACCCTACAGGTTTTTCGCGGTGCCGCTCTGTCTCATTGGTCTTTTTCTGGCGCGTCCTGCCTTCGCCGACCAGTTGGACGAGGTCAACCCCGCAATCGGGGCCAGACCCATAGACGGGGCCAAACTCTATGAACAGGCCTGTGCGGCCTGCCACGGTTCGGACGGAAGGGGACGGCCGCTTGAAGAACGCGGTTTTGTGCTTGAACTTCCGGACTTTACGGACTGCGAATTCGCGTCCCGCGAGCCCGATCCCGACTGGCACGCCGTGATCCATGAAGGCGGACCCGTGCGGGCCTTCGACCGCATGATGCCCGCCTTCGGGGATGCCTTGACGGACGAGGAGATCTACGCCATCCTCGGGCACGTCCGCACCTTCTGCACCAACGATAACTGGCCCCGCGGCGAATTCAACGTGCCCAAGCCCCTCTTTACCGAGAAGGCGTTTCCTGAGGACGAGACCGTATTCAACGTGAGGTTGGACACGGACGAAAGCAAGGCCGTGGTCATAGAGCCGTTGTACGAGAAGCGATTCGGCCCCCGCGGCATGATCGAAGCGAAAGTTCCTTTCGGCCGCCGCCAGACCGGGGGAGACGACGGGGCGGAGATCGGCTTCGGCGACCTTACCGTGGGCTACCGGTATGCGCTCTACCACAATCTGGATCGCGGTAACGCCTTCAGCATCGGCGGCGAGGTCGTACTGCCCACCGGCGATGAGGACGACGGTTTCGGTACCGGCTCGACCAAGCTGGAGCCCCATGTTTCCTTCGTACAGTTATTGCCCGGCGACGCGTTTTTCCAGTCCCAGGTGCAGATGGACTTCGCCGTAACGGGGACCGCTCCGGACAAGGGTATTGTCCGCACTGCCATAGGCAGGACCTTCACGGAAGGCGAATTCGGCCGGGCCTGGAGTCCCATGGTCGAGCTGCTTGCGTCCCGCGAAACTGTTTCCGGGGCCGACGTCACGCTCGACCTGGTACCTCAAATGCAGGTGGCTTTGAATACGCGCCAGCATATCCTCCTCAACGTAGGCGTGCGGGTACCGGTCGCCAACGGTCAGGACCGCAAGTCGCAGATCGTCATGTACCTGCTGTGGGACTGGTTCGACGGAGGTTTCCGCGATGGCTGGTAGCCGGACCGCGAACCGCTGTTCGTCATGTACCTGCCGTGGGACTGGTTTGACGGGGGATTCCGCGATGGCTGGTAACTGCGCGGGCAGGTCGTGGACCAAGATGTGGGCGCGCGTCACGCTGTGGGCGTACGGCACGCAGGCGCCGCCCGGTCTCGCCTGGCTGGCGTTCGCCTGGCTGGCATTCGTCGGGATGGCATTCGTCGGGATGGCGTGTGCATCCGTTGACGCGCAATCGGTGGACCACAGCACCTTCGCCACTTCGGATCAATGCATCGCCTGCCACAGCAACATCGTCGACGCGGACGGGAAGAACGTGTCCATCGGTCATGTCTGGCGCGGATCCATGATGGCGCATTCCGCCCGGGACCCCTACTGGCAGGCGTCCGTGCGGCGGGAGGTCACCGATCATCCGGGCGCGCAAGCCGAAATCGAGGACACCTGCTCGACCTGCCACATGCCCATGGCGCGCGTGGTGGCGCGGGAGAACGGTGGACTCGGAGAGGTGTTCGCGCACCTCGAAGCCGCCCGACGGGGAGAGGAAAGTGCGCTGCTCGCCATGGACGGGGTGTCCTGCACGGCCTGCCACCAGATACAGCCCGATAATCTTGGCGAGGAATCGAGCTTCGACGGAAACTTCGTGATTCGGACGGAAGCCGGCGTCGACCCGCAGATATTCGGACCGTTTGAGGTGGACGACGGATTGACCCGGGTCATGCAGTCGGCCACGGGTTTCCTCCCGGACAGTTCCACCCACGTCCAGCAGTCCGAATTCTGCGCCACGTGCCACACCCTGTTCACGACGAGCCTGGACGCCGAGGGACGGGAAGTGGCCCGTTTCCCCGAGCAGACGCCCTACCTGGAGTGGCGGCACAGCGCCTTCGCGGAGTCGGAAAGCTGCCAGTCCTGCCATATGCCGGAGACCGCATCGGCGCCTATCTCCTCGGTGCTTGGAGAATACCGGGAGGGTGTCTCACAGCATGTATTTCGTGGCGGCAACGAGTTCATGCTGCGTCTGATGGACAAGTATCGCGATGAACTGCTCGTGACCGCGCCGCCTGGCGATCTTCAGCGCGCCGCCGAGGCGACCCGGGAGAACCTGGAGACGGCCACCGCCCGGCTCGAGGTGCTGGCCGTGTCCCGCGATGAGGAACACATCGCTATCGATCTTGAGGTGACGAACCTGGCGGGGCACAAGCTGCCGACGGCCTACCCGTCGCGAAGGGCCTGGATCCACCTCGAGGTGCGTGATGACGGCGGGAACCTGGTGTTCGAATCCGGCGCCATGAATCCCGACGGGAGCATCGAGGGCAACGACAACGACGCGGACGCGTCCCGCTATGAGCCGCACTACCAGGTGATCGACGATCCAGGCCAGGTTCAGATCTATGAACCGATCATCGCGGACGGATCGGGAAGGGTCACCACGGGACTGCTTACAGCCGTCACCTACGCCAAGGACAACCGGCTGCTCCCGGAAGGTTTTGACCGGGATACGGCCGCCGCCGCTATCATGGTGCACGGCGAGGCGGGGGAAGACGCGGATTTCCAGGCCGGAAGCGACCGGATCCGGTACCGGGTCGAGGCGCCGGACGGCCCGCTGAGCGCCGTGGTCAGGGTCCGGCTGATGTTCCAGACCATCGGCTTCCGATGGGCGCAGAATCTCGCCCCGTACGACGCCCGCGAGACAAAGCGCTTCGTAACCTACTACAACGACAACGCCTCGACCTCGGCCGTCGTGCTCGCCGAGGCGGCCCGCCGGCTGGACCTTCCATAACCTCGGTTCGGATAGTCGGCCCTCTTCGCAACGTCCTGCCGGAATTCATCATTTCCCGTCCGGAACAAGCGGCAGGTTTTCACTGCGTTTCCGTTCGATCTCTTCGGCCGTCTTCTTGATCGCCAGGTGCCGGATGGCGGTCGAAGGATGGGTGGATCCCTCGAGGTCTATGGCTTCAGGCTTTTCCATGGCGATTTTCCACCACACTTCCGCGGCGTTGGCCAGGTCGTATCCGGCCCGTGATGAAAAGTAGGCGCCCACGTAGTCCGCTTCACTCTCGAATTCCTGGGAATACGCCTGGCTGCCGAAGTTGGCCGCGCCCTCCGTCACGTCCTCACCGGTCAATTCCGATACGATGGCGCCCACCAGGGCGCCGATGAGGGTGTTGGCCAGCTGTTTATCCACGTGCCCGAGCGTGATGTGCGCCAGTTCGTGGCCGAGGATCAATGCCAGGGCATCGTCGCTCTCCACGAAGCGGAGCATGGCCGTCGTCATGAACACTGCGGATCCATCGGTCCAGGCGTTCAACTCGTCGCTCCTTACCGCGTGGAAGGGATAGTCGCAAACGGTCGAGGGGACGACCTCGAGGTCGATCGGGTTCCCGTCTCTCCGGATGCTGACGGTCAGCGGTCCGTCCTCGCCGTACTCCTTGACGAGATCATGAAAATCCTCCACCGCGTAACTTCCGGTCCCGGTCCCCTCCCCGTTTATACGCAATATCTCGTCGCCGACCATGATCCCCGAGGTGCCCGCGGGGGACCCCTTGGCGACGGATATAACGGTGACGCCATCGGTTATGGCGGATTCGGAGCGCGCAATCTCCCGCCATTCCGGTTCGTAGTTCTCAAGCGTAGCATACTGAATCCCGAGTCGCAGTGTAGTCTCGTCTTCGCAGAACCGGGCGTTGCTTTCGAGGATGGCGAAGGCCGCGTTATAGAACCTTTGCCCCACTTCCATCTCGTTGTTCCATGCCAGAACCCGTTGCCGGCGGGCTTCTCGCTCGGCCTCCGCCCGGTCCACTTCGGGCACCATGATCGTTGTACCGCAGGCCAGGAGGACAAGGGCTACAGGAATTAAGAACAGCCGTTTCATACGGGGCCTCATTTCATCATACCAGGCGGTTTGCTACTGGAATCGTGAAAGGCAGGGGCGTTGTTTCCGACAATTAGCCTGCTGCGAAAGCGGATGGCAATTCTATTTTCGAATAATCGTCACAAAAGAAATATCCGATACGTAAGTGGAGTTCTTGAGGGTGACGGGAAGATCGGCCGTGTCGGCGTCGCCGGCGGTCGCGTCGCCGGCGGAGAAGGGGGAGGGTTACGCCACGATGGGGATCGACGTCCATCCTGTCGAGACAGTCGTTTGGGGCGGGAACCGCGGAGTCTTCTTCGGGGAGGGCGGGTTCCGAGTATGGACTCACTGTTCACAGGACCGGTGTTCCGGGAACACGCCAGCTTCCGGATTCGGTCCTGTGACAGGTGGTGAATGCAACGTTTGAATGAAACTCGGGAAACACTTTGGTGAACTGCGCCCCTTCAACTCAACGGCCGGCTTCTGCCAGTTCCATCGGGTTCGACCACGCTTTCGTGCCGTCCGGCGCGATGATCTCAAACCGGACCCAGCGCGCGTTGGGCCGCAGTCTGAAAGTGGCCTCTTCGAAGGTTTTGCCGTCCTTTGGCCGGTACTCCGTTCCGTAGGAATCGAACACGGCAAGGATGTTCTGTGCCTCGGAGCACCGGATGCTTGCTTCCACGACGCGATTCCCGTCACCCGGATCGTCGACGCGCCGCAGCCGGATGTCGTGGATTTCGGGACCGGTACTGACGTAGGCGCAGCCCCGTTCCAGCGCGTCGATGATCGCTTTTGCCGAGCGCTCCCTGACCTTCACCATGTTCCAGCCCCCGTAGGTGTCCTTGTTGTCCGATTCGAGGGCGTGGGAATCGTCGTTCGCCAGCGCCGGTACGGGCCGGTCCAGCAGGTCCATCCAGTCGTCCCAGTGCACGGAGGACTCGCCCCGGCCGGCGCAGCGGCAGGTGGTGTTGAAAACCTCTATGCCGGCCAGGCCGTGCAGGGGAAGGGTATCCCGGAGGATGTTGACCGAACTCCAGTGGGGGTGGGCGAGCCAGATCGAGCCGCCCTGCCGCTTGACTTCATCGATCACGTGCTGAGGCGGCATGCGCTTCGAATCCATGTCTTCGTCGATGTTATACGCCAGGAAATGGTGGGTCTGGCCGCCGAAGGGGTTCTCCGGGTGGATCTCCGCGCCCTGCACCAGCACGAAATCGTCCGGCGCGCTCACCGTATCGATACGGGTGATCTTGTAGTGATCGGATATACAGAGGAAGTCGTATCCCTGGTTGACGTAACCGTCCAGCCGTTCCTGGGGGGACGGCTTTCCGTCGGAATTGGTGGTATGGGAATGCAGGTTGCCCTTGAGCCAGAAGTATCCGTCGTCATCGATGTCGAAGGGGCTGATCAGCCCGTCGCTCGCCATGGTGCTCTCCCCGTGGTCTGGCGGTTAATGGTGTCGTGTCGTAGTGAATGGAAACGCTGCTCGTAGCCGGCTTCCGCTGAAATTGCCAGATCCGGCCTCAGCCCAATTCCTCCGTGTACGTCCTGCCGAAGCGGTCCGTCGCCTCGACCACCACCTTCCCGGCGTCGGGTGACACGGGCGCGTAGAACAGGTGATTCGTGGTGACCGGATCCACCCAGGGGCGTCGTTCGGGCAGGTCGGATCCCCGGTGCAGGGTTTCCGAAAGGGGATCGGTCCCGGGTCTCCGGGCCATGGCGCCTCTCCGCACGCCGTCTTCATACCAGACGACCCGCCACTCGGGGTCCCAGTCCCAGACGTTCGCCACGATCTCGTCCGGCGCCCCCGGATCGGCGCCGCGGAGATAGACCCGCATCTGGTGGTTTTCGTCCAGTCCCGTGGACTTGTAGCGCCATCGGATATCCGAACCGTCGACTTCGTAGACGCCGTACCCGCCGGGTGTCCCGTCCCAGCAGATGGGCCCGCTCCACCAGGCGCCGCAGACCGTGCCCTGGACGATTTCGTGCACCCCGCCTTCGAAGATGTGTTCGTGTTCGTGCACGTGGCCGGAAAACACGTGGGCCCGGTAGGGTTCGAGCATCCGGTACATACGCTCGCGGTTCACGGTCGTGGACGAAATGGACGGACTGCCGTCGCCGGTTCGGATATGGCGCGTGGTGTACTGGGGGATGTGGTTGAACACCGCCACGGTCCTGCCGGCTTCCACCAGGGCAAGGTCCTGGGCGAGCCAGTTGAGCTGATCGTCGGTCACGTAACCGATGTAGCCCTGGCCGTGCCAGAACACGTTGTCCAGCACGATGTAGTGGACTTCCCCCCGGTCGAAGGAATAGTAGTTGGGGCCGAAATGGCGGCAGAACGTGCGGACGGATCCGTCGTCGGTCGGGCCGAAGTCCAGATCGTGGTTGCCGACGACCTGGAAGAAGGGCATGTCCATTTCACGCACGCCCCGTTCGTATTCGGGGTAGAAGGTCAGGTCGTCGAACATGATATCCCCGCAGCCCACGCCGAACAGCAGGCGGTCGGCCAGCGCGGCGGCGGTCTCTCGCACGTCGGGGACCGTCTCCGCGTGGAAGAGGCCCATTTCGTAGGCGTCCTGGGTCTGGGGGTCGGAGAGGACCAGGAATCCGTGGCGTTCATCCGATCCGTCCAGGGCCTCGAGTTCGAAGCGCGCGGCCATCTCCCCCGACCCGTCCGCCATGATCGGCCGGTAGAAGGAGGCCGTGCCGCTTGGATTCTGCGCTATGGCGTATCCGGCGGGCGTGGAGATCGACACGAAAGACTGAACCGTATTGGAAACGAGTTCGAAGCGTCCGTCCGCGTCTGTTGACGTGACCGTCAACCCGTCCGTGACCGCGACCCCGGCCAGACTCGCGCGGCCGGCCGTGACGCGTCCGGAGACACGCACCGGGCGGACCGGGCGGACGCCGGCCGCCGCGTTGCTCCCGGCCTGCGGCGCGTAGGGGTCCGCCAGCACGGGAAAGGGCGCCGCCATCGCCGCGGCCGCGAAGGCCGCCTGCTTGAGAAAGGCGCGCCGGGTCAGGGCTTCCCGGTCTTCGGAACGGGTCGAAGATATGCCTGCTTCATCTAAAATCGCTTTAAGGCTGGGGTCCATCGGATGGCTTCCTTTCAACCGCCGGAGCAGGATCCGGAAAACGTGCGAATGGCCGGTGGACCATCCACATCGAGACTTGAAATGGGTATGGATAGATTATACAAAGTCGACACCTGTTAAAACAGGATTTTGTGAACGAAATACGCAGGTTGCGCCGGCTCCACGCTCTGGTCTTCAATGCCGTCGCGCAACACGGTCCGTCCATGGCCCATCCCGGCATTAATGCTTGATGTGACGGCTTCGTGACCATATCATTTCTTTTCCATGAACGAAGCCCCGAAAGGTCCCGATTCCTCCGAGTTCCTGTCCATTCCCGAACCTGCCGGCGCCTACGCGGAACCGTGGACCTGGAGGAAGTTCAGGCGCATGCTCGGCTTCTTCGGGCCCGCCGCGCTGGTGGCGTCCATGGCCGTGGGCGCGGGAGAGACTATTCTGGTTACGGGCGTCGGCGCCTGGGCGGAATACGGCCTGCTCTGGCTCATCCTGCTGAGCGTGCTGGTCAAGGGCGTCGCGGTGACCTACCTGCTGGGCCGCTTCACGGCAGTGAGCGGCCAGCCCTTCGGCCGGATGCTCGCAAAGTTACCGGGTCCCCGAGGCTGGTTCATCCTGACGCTTTTGACCATCGAGCTGCTTGCCCTCAGCATCGCCCTGACGGCGGTCGCCAAGCCCTGCGGCAATCTCGTCGTACACATTTTCTCGGATTCGCTGCCGGCCGGCCCGACCGATACGTTCTGGGCGAACCTGGTCACGACCGTATTCCTGGGCCTGGCCATCGGGTTGAGCCTGCTGACGTCCTACGAGTTCCTGGAAAAGCAGCAGATCATCATCTGCGGCGTCCTGGTGTCCGGCACCATCCTGGCCACGGTGATCGTCTGGCCCAGTCTGGGCGGCGTCCTCTTCGGAACGCTGTCCATCGGGAACCTGCCCGCCGCCCCCGATTGGGCGCCCATCGCGGCCAGGAACGACTACTTCCTTAACCTGGTCACCGTTTTCGGCTACGTGGGAGGCACGTTGAGTACCTACCTGGCCTATTCCGGCTGGGTGGCGCAACGGGGCTGGGGCCTGACGAGTCACGGCGGGATGGAGCGGCTCGGCGGCCGGATCGGCCACACGCTGAAGATCGACTATCTGAAGGAGGATCCGTCGGAGGTGCGGCGCATGCGCGTGCTGCTCTCACCGCTCAAGTGGGACGTGTCCATGGGAGCGCTCGTGCTCTTCATCGTCACGGCCGCCTTCATGATCGCCGGTGCGGTCGTGCTCTACCCGCGGCAGACGGTCCTCCCCGGCAACGCGTGGGACCTGCTCACGAGACAGTCCTCCATCTGGGCGCAGATCCACGCCGCCCTCATCCCCGTGTACTACGTGGCCATCCTCGCGGCCCTCTGGGGCACGCTGGCCACCATACCGGAGGCGCTGACCCGGTTCGCCCACGAATTCCTGACGGCCGTCTGGCCGCGGTTCAAGTCCTATTCCTATCGCAGGCTGCAGACCTGGATCGTGATCTGGTTCTTCGTATCTTCCGCCGCGGCGATCTGGAGCGACATCACCTTCGACCTGATCACGCAGGTCGTAGCGCTTCTGGCCACCAACCTGGGCGTGGGCATCGTCTGCTGCGCGGCCGTCTACCTGAATTTCAAACTGCCCCCCGCATACCGCACCCGACCCGCCATGCTCGTCCTGGGCGTGCTCTCCACCGTGGTGCTCCTCTCGGCCTTCGTCGTCAGCGCCGCGGGCATGCTGCAGAAGTGACGACCCGCGAGACGTCCGGCCTCCCGGACCATCAGGGTTTGAGGTGGTTCAGCAGATTGATGATCAGTCCCGTCAGCACGACGATGGTCGTCAGGCCTGTGCCGACGACCCACATCTTCGTTGCGACGTGTTTCTGGGCATCTTCGAGGGCGGACAGGCGATTGTCGATCTTGTTCAGGCGTTCTACAAGGAAATCCCAACGGGTTGCCGGTACTTCCAACTGATCTTCCCCTGGCATTTCAGTTCCTTCGCGGACTGCGTTTAGTGAACGCCGAATGACATGATGTAAAGGTTATAGTACGGAACGACCGTAGACTCCTCGTAAAAACGTAAAAACACCGACAAAAATCCGTGCCTCGATATACTGCGGCATGGCATCCCGGCAGCGGTGCCGCCGCGCCCCTGTCAGCCGTGCCGCACGGGGTTGGCCAAGTCCCTTTTCGCTTGCGACTCGCGGCCGTTTCGCTTAGTTTGAACCCGTAAGTCGTGGGTTGTTTCGAAGGCCCGGACGGGGAGTGGACATGCAGGACTTTTCCGCGGTACGGCAACGAGACGAAGAACTGTACGGCCTGCTGGTGGCCGAGCGCGAACGCCAGCGGGACGGGATCGAACTCATCCCGTCGGAGAACTACGTCTCGCCGGCCATCCTGGAAGCCATGGGGTCCGTGCTGACCAATAAGTACTCGGAAGGATACCCGGGCAAGCGGTACTACGGCGGACAGCAGTACATCGACAAGATCGAGAACCTGGCCCGCAGGCGGGCGAAGGAACTCTTCGGCGCCGAGCACGTCAACGTGCAATGCTACTCGGGCAGCCCGGCCAATACCGCGGTCATGTTCGGCCTGCTGGACTACGGCGACACGATCATGGGCATGAAGCTCGACCAGGGCGGCCACCTGACCCACGGGCTGCATGTCAATTACTCCGGCAAGTCCTATAACGTGGTCTCCTACGGGGTGCAGAGGGAAACGGGCCGCATCGACATGGACGAGGTCCGCGACCTGGCCCTCGAGCACCGGCCGAAGCTGATCATCTCCGGGGCCACGGCCTACCCGCGGCAGTTCGACTTCGAGGCGTTCAAGGCCATCTCCGACGAGGTCGGGGCCGTGCCCATGGCCGACATCTCCCATATATCCGGTCTCATCGTCGGGGGCGTCCACCCGAGTCCGCTGCCCTTCACGGACGTCGTCACCACGACCACCCACAAGACGCTGCGGGGTCCGCGCAGCGCGATCATCATGTGCCACAAGAAATACGCGAAGGACATCGACCGGGCCGTGTTCCCCGGGCTGCAGGGCGGCCCCCACGATCACATCACGGCCGCCAAGGCGCTGACCTTCAAGGAGGCCATGAGGCCGGAGTTCAAGGACTATGCCCGCCAGATCGTGGACAATGCGAAGGCCCTGGCAGAGACGCTGCTTGGGCACGGATTCGATCTCGTCTCCGGCGGGACCGACAACCACCTCGTACTTGTGGATCTGACCAACAAGGGCATCATCGGCAAAGACGCTGAAACCGCCCTCGACAAGGCCGGGCTGACCGTGAACAAGAACACGGTGCCCTTCGACACGCGATCGCCCTTCAGCCCGAGCGGGATCCGCATCGGCACGCCGGCGGCCACGACGCGCGGAATGAAGGAACCGGAGATGAAGCAGATCGCCGGCTGGATCGACACGGCGATCGAAAACCACGGAAACGACGAGAAACTGTCGTCGATCCATGATGAGGTCAGGGAACTCTGTGCCGGTTTCCCCGTCCCCGGGATTTCCACGGCCGGGGCGGCGCTCATGCAGGAGATCGGCGCCGGTTAGCGCCCGGTTGGCACCGGTCCTTACCGGCCGGCTTCCTGAAGCCCGATCGAGTCTGGCCGCACAGGTCGGACCGGCTGGCCGAAGCCGACTGAAACCAGATCGTGACGGGGAGGTGGCGTCATGTACCGAATGATCTTAGCCGTAGCCGCGTTTGCCTTCGTAGCCGCATGCGATTCGGGCATGCCGAGACAGGACGAGGCGGTTGCCCAGGGCAATTCCGGTGAGGTTGGGAAGGTGACCATTGTCGAGGTCGCTTCCGACGGAACGAAGAAAGGAGCCGTTACGGTGGATAAAGTGGTCAGGACCAAAGATGAATGGAAAGAGCGACTCACCGACGAGCAGTACTATGTCACCCGGGAGAAGGGCACAGAACGGGCCTTTACGGGTAAATACAACAAGCACAATGAAGACGGTGTCTACAAGTGCATCGGTTGCGGCACGCCGCTCTTCTCGTCCAGGACCAAGTACGAATCCGGCACAGGCTGGCCCAGTTTCTACGAGCCGGTCGCCGAAGAGAACATCGACGAGAAGGCGGACCTCAGCTACGGCATGATCCGCACCGAAGTGTTGTGCAAGCGATGCGACGCCCACCTGGGCCACGTGTTTACCGACGGCCCGCAGCCAACGGGCCTGAGGTACTGCATGAACTCCGCTTCCCTGGACTTCGAGCCCGAGAAGCAGGCACCGGCCAAGTAGTAGATCACGGTTAACGGACGAAAAACAGGATCTCTTCAAGGAACGAGCAGCAGGCTCCCGGCCTCCCGGCAAGGAGCGGGAGCCTGCGATACACATGCGCATTACCGACGTCAAAGTCTACCCGGTCTGGGGCGGAAGCCGAAACTATCTCGTCGTCAAGGTGGAGACGGACGAGGGCATCTACGGGATCGGTGAAAGCGGCCTGACCTGGTGCGAACTCGCCGTCAGGGAGATCGTCCTCGCCCTTCGTGACCGGCTCGTCGGCCAGGATCCCACCCGCAGGGAACACCTCTGGCAGGTGATGTTCCGCGGCGGTTTCTTCCCCGGCGCCCACGCTCTTTCCGCCGCGGTCAGCGCCATCGACATCGCCCTCTGGGACATCCACGGCAAAGCGCTCGGCGTACCGGTCTACGAACTCCTCGGCGGCCTGTGCCGGGACAAGGCGGTCTGCTATACGCATTGCGGCGGCGACGGTCCGTCCGGGGCGCTGGTCGACCAGGCGCGCAGCAGGCTGGAAGACGGCTGGAAGTTCATCCGCTGGGGGTTGCCCCACGAAGGCAATGTACTGGAGCCCACACGGGCGGTGCGCACGGGCATCGCACAGTTCCAGGCCCTCAGGGAAGCCCTGGGCGACGACGTCGAGTTGATTTGCGACGTGCATACCCGTCTCGACCCACCCGATGCGATCGCCTTCTGCCGCGCCGCCGAACCCTACCGGCCATTTTTCATCGAAGATCCCCTGCGATCCGAAAACAAGTCGTCCTACCGCATGCTCCGGCAGCACGTCGCCGTACCCCTCGGCGTCGGCGAACACTTCACCAGCAAGTGGGAATTCCGGGAACTGATCGAGGAAGACCTGATCAACTACGCACGCGTGGACCTCTGCCTCGCGGGCGGGCTGACCGAGGCGCGTAAAGTCGCAGGCTGGTGCGAGACCCACTACATCAACCTGGCGCCGCACAATCCCCTGGGCCCCGTGTCCACGGCCGCCTGCCTGCACCTGAGCCTGGCGTCATCGAACTTCGCCGTGCAGGAACTCCCCATTCTGCCGGGCATGCTCCCGGAGGTCTTCCCCGTCCAGGTCGAATGGAAAGAAGGTTACCTGCTTCCGCCTGACCGGCCCGGCTTGGGAGTGGAGTTCGACGAAGAGGCCGCCAAACGACATCCGTACCAACCGGCCCGGGGTCACATGCTTCAGCGCGAAGACGGATCTTTCACGAACTGGTAGAAGATCTCCTGAATGCGTGGCGGGACCGCACACGAAATCGCGTGGCGGGACCGCGTCCGGCCCATGAATGGATGGCAGGTATAAAAAAGCGGTACTAAACAAAACATATGTTTATTATCTTGCCTTCACGATGGCCCTGATCCCAAGGAAATACAGATCCCTCGTGCTGGTCCGCACGCCGGTCTGGCTCATCTGCCTGGCCTTGCTCTGGCCCGTTTCCCTCGAGCCGGAATTTACCGAGGCGGCCCCGGCGGCTTCGTCGGCCCTGTCGGCCACGGCGGCTCCGGCGGCTTCGTCGGCCC